>JAFDFO010000368.1 GCA_019309815.1 Deltaproteobacteria bacterium | reverse complement strand
GTCCAAACCAGAAGCTTCCAATCCGGAATAGCTCTTATAGAAGTAAAATATCAGGGCCCCCTTGAGGAGCTGGTTGAAAAGATAAATCAGACAAAGAAAGCCAATATGGAGATTATCGGGTTCCAGGCTAACACTGTTGATTTAAAGATTCGTCATTAAGGTCACACAAGACACTTATCATTTCCTCAGATCTTCACTCGATTCCTTCCGGCCTTTTTGGCCTTGTATAGCGCCTTGTCCGCGGCTTTTAAGACTCTTTCAGGATTTGCCAAATCTTTGTCAGGTGCCGCAACACCGATGCTTACGGTCACCTTGGCCCGTCTCAACCCCGAGAGCTTCGTTTTCCCCCTGCTTTTCGACGTACTTTTACGGCGTGTTTTACTTCGAACCACAAACGGTGTGTTCTCAATCATCCGCCTGTATTTTTGCAGATACGGCACGGCCTCTTCAGCATCTTTTCCAGGAAAGATTGCTGTGAACTCCTCACCCCCGTACCGGAAGGCCTTTGACCCGCCTGACATGTTTCTCAGCTTCGATGCCACCATTTTCAGTACTTGGTCACCTGTCTGATGTCCGTAGCGGTCATTGAACTTCTTAAAAAGATCAATGTCAATCATGGCAATTGCATACTTTTTCCCCAACTCTCCGAGGCTCTGATTCAAACTTCTTCGTCCCGGCAAACCTGTGAGATCATCCATGTAGGCAAGCGAGAAGGATGCCTCAATGCTCGTGATAATCAACATAAAACCCGCTGCCGAGAAGAAGATCATCATCGAGGGCTCCAGGCTATCCGCTGCTATTCCGATAAAGGTGGCAACAAGGGCACCAAGAAAACCGCCCAGTATGACGTCTCTTCTCAGCAGAAAACGTATCAGTACAAAGACGAGAGCTAAGGAATAAGCGATTATTGAAGATGTTGAAACGCGAGCATGTCCAAAGAGGGAGCTGTCATGGAAAAAAGAACGAAGTCCTGTCAAGAATTCGGTAAGCTTCTTTGTACCTTCCGGTGACAGGCTACCCATTCTGGAAAGCAGCCGAGCACCAGGATCGTGAGGAGGGGAACAGAGCACGACCACGGCAGAAATCTGTAGCATCACCAGGAACACAAAAAGTACACCGGTTGAGGTAAATATCCTTCGCTTTGTCAGCAGGGTAAAGACCGCAAGATTCAGCGGGAGAAGAAACGCCACGGTTTTAGGAAGAGATGGGCCTATGCCCCCTGCCACAACGCTTGCGGGGGTGAATCCGTCAACAACGAGATACGAAATGGCCAGAGCCAATGAGGCAAGCATCATTCCAGCGTTGCCGTAGCGCCAGCCCATGATGATCCCTAAGGCGCATACGGCGTAGGGTAACACGGGGAGGATTATGAGGAGGGCCCTCAGTTCCTTGACCTGATTGATCTTGTGAACGAGATCGGGCCACTTCCAGATGACTAATGCGGATAAAATAATAAGAACGGTGGGTATAATCAGCGGATAGACGATTCGTTTGACCCAAAGCGGCATTTTCTGACCTGTGACCCCGTGTTGCAGCGTTGAGGTCTATTTACACGCGTTTCGAGATATTCGCAAGGGGGGTCCGTTAGTGCAACACCACCCTAATCATCGCTAACCCCGATTGATGAGGTCCAAGAATTGCTTGAGGATGCGAGCGGTAGCACCCCAGATGACATGGCCCTGGACATGGAAATCATACAGCGTAACCTTTTCTCCTTCCCAGGTCACTCGTGAGGTCTCGACTTGGGATTCCTCCCCCAAGGCTCGCAAGGGGAGGAAGATCAACTCGGAAATCTCGTCTGCGTTGATTTGAAAAGGATACGGATGGGGAATGATTCCCACATAGGGCGTGACGATGAATCCGGTTGTCACTGTGAATATGTCATCAAGCCTCCCTAAGATTGTTACGTCGGGTGAGTCAAGGCCGATCTCTTCAGCCCCCTCCCGAAGAGCCGTGTGAAGAAAATCTCTGTCATCCGGATCCACAGTGCCTCCCGGAAATGAGATTTCGCCTTTGTGGTGTGCTACCTTGTCCGATCTCTTTGTAAAAAGAACGTGACATTCCCCGTCCCTCTCAAACAGAAGGAGCAGTACGGCAGCCGGCACAAAGTTCTGATCCCTTATCTGTCTGCTTTCCCT
>JAFDFO010000124.1 GCA_019309815.1 Deltaproteobacteria bacterium | reverse complement strand
GAGACGCAACATTAGTCACCTGCTATGCTTCTTCCGTTGGGCGCCTGACGATCCGTCTCAACATGCGAAAGAAGTTGGTAATCATTAGTATACCGCTCAGAAACATTAACGTTATTGGGACCCAACAGTGACTCTTGTACGCGTGGTTTTCCAGGGCAACGCTGACACCTGCCAGACTGAAATAGAAGACAACCGCTGCGAAGACCGACATGATGAAGCAGACGGGATCAGAATTGTGCCAGACGGTAGCGACCTGACGAAAAGATGGGTTCTTTTGCAGCTTCATAGGAAATGAAGAGTACCCCGGGTAAAAGGTGAGGGATCAAGGAGATGGATTTCGCAAGTACGGAAGTATCGCCTTGAACTCGGCTGAATCACTCCTGCGTAAAATCTCGTAAAGGATCATTTCAGTAGAGCTTTTAACAGCACCCGCCTGACTCATTCGATCCAGTCCAACCTTCCAGTTCCACTGCGTCCGCGATGAAGTAGCATCCGAGGCAACGTGAACGTTGTAGCCCTCTTTCAAGGCGCCAAGAGCGGTTTGCGTCACACAGATATGACTCTCTATACCACACAGGACCACAGTGTTTCGCGCATGTCCAAGGTCCTTGATCCTTTCCAGAAAGCGATCGTTGTCAAAACAACCAAACTCAACCTTATCCAAAGAAGTTATTCCGGACACCTCCCTTTTGATTTCCTCGACGATAGGTCCTAAACCCCGCTCGTACTGGGTAGTGACCAATAGCGGGATTCCGGTAATTCGAGCGAACTTGATCAGAAGGATACAATTCGTGGTTGCCCGCTCGAATTCGAAAACCTTTGGGAGGAGTTTTTCCTGCAGATCAATAATCAGGAAAATGGCGTTTTCAGGAGTCAACATATGTGATGTCATGGCATGAGGCTCTCAATGCAGCCGTTGCACACTATGTTATTTTCTGTCATGTTAGTGTCTGCTTCAACCAACGTCAAGGCTTCATTGACCTATTAAGGGTTTACATTTCCAGGAATGTAAACCCTGGGATAATCGTGAAATGAGCGTAAAGCGGGGACAAATTCTCGAACTGAGCATTGAAAAGCTCACCTATGGCGGCAGAGGGCTTGCGCGGGCAAATGGCCTTGCCATATTCGTGCAAGGGGCCGTGCCCGGTGATGAGGCCAGAGTCAGGGTGTTCAGGCGCAAGAAACATCACGCTGAAGCACGGGTTGTCGAACTGATGACACCGTCGCCTTTCAGGGTGACGGCACCGTGCCGTTACAGTGGTTTTTGCGGCGGCTGTACGTGGCAATATCTTGACTACGAAAAGCAGCTCTTTTTCAAGGGCGGGCACGTCGTCGAGGCCCTTGAACATATTGGGGGATTTGAAGACGTGCTGGTGCATCCCGTTGTCCCCTCAAAGAAGGTATTCGGCTACCGGAACAAGATGGAATTTTCTTTTTCTGACCGGAGGTGGCTGCTGCCCGAGGAACTCTCGAGAGAGGATATCCCAAAAGACTTTGCCTTAGGCCTTCACGTGCCGGGCACGTTTGACAAGGTTCTCGATACAGAGGCCTGCCTCCTGCTTCCGGACAGAGGAAGCCAGATCATGGGTGATGTGCGACACTATGCGAAAGAAAGCGGGATACCCCCTTACGGGCTGAGGTCTCACAAGGGGTTTTGGCGGTTCTTGATGCTCAGGCACGCTGCTGTTCCGGATCATTGGATGGTCAACATTGTCACATCCGAGGAGCAAAGGGCGTGGGTTCAACCCTTGGCAGAAATGCTGTACAGAAAATATGAAAACGTTACTTCAGTTGTTAACAATATCAATACCAGAAAGGCAGGCATAGCCATTGGCCAGTCGGAGCTCTCCCTTGCCGGAGAACCCTTCATCTCAGACAGGATTTCCGAATTTGACTTTGAGATATCAGCGAATTCCTTTTTCCAAACGAATACTGCCATGGCCGCACGTCTCTATGAAGTGGTAAAGACCTATGCTGGACTCACAGGCGGGGAAACCGTCCTTGATCTTTATAGTGGAACCGGCACAATTCCGATGTTCCTCTCCAAAGGCGCCGAAAAAATCATAGGAATTGAGATTTCGGAAGCGGCTGCACGGGATGCGCAAAACAACTGCCATAAGAACCAGGTCCACAACTGTACGTTTGTGTGCAAAGACATCAAAGAAGGTCTCAAGGAGATTACCGACCGTCCCGATGTAATTGTCATCGATCCTCCCAGGGCCGGGATGCACAAAGATGTCATTAAGCTCGTCCTCAGCTTGTCTTGCGATACAATTGTCTACCTTTCCTGCAATCCGGCCACACTTGCACGAGACCTTGGCCTTCTGAAGGAAGCCTATCATCTTGTGGAAGTCCAACCGATTGACATGTTTCCTCACACGTACCACATAGAATCTGTCGCCAGGCTCAAAAAAATACCATGACAAAGCGACAGGCCAAGATCTCTTGGCATTACGGAAGAACCGGACGTGTTGGTGACTGGAAACCGGGAGGAACAACTACGCGTGGGGGACGGGATCAGGACCGGAACCTGCAGTTTGCTTGAGGTCTTCCACTAACCGATATGGTATCCTCAGGTCCCCGCTTCCGAACCCGATGTGGACCCAGGACTTAGCCGCTCCGTGGAAGTCTGACCCACCTGTAACGAGCAGTCCATGGTGTCTTGCGAGACGCTCATACAGGGCTGTGCGAACAGGCCCGTGGCTGGGGTAGTAGGTCTCCACGCCCTGCAGACCAACCCCTTTCAAACCAGCGATGATCTTGTCCAGTTCCGCCTCGGTCTTTGTGTTCAGCGTAGAAGGATGCCCCAATACAGCCACACCCCCTGCCCCCCGTATCGTCTTGATTGCCTCAGCGGGTGATAGCCGATACCTTTCAACATAGGCAGGACCGCCCTTTCTCAGAAAGGTGACAAAGGCTTCGTCGATGCTTTGCACGACTCCCCTTTGGACAAGCACCCCAGCGATATGAGGCCTTCCCACCTGGCCTCCTCCCGAAGCCTCAGAGACCTCGTCGTAGTCAATATCTATTCCAAGGTCCTGAAGTCTTTGGATGATTTGCAGGTTTCTCTCAGCCCTGGATTTCTGCACGACCTCAAGGACCTGTCCCAAACGGACATCGTCCAAGCGAAACAGGTAGCCGAGTAGGTGCATGGCACCAGACTCAAAATCGGCACTGATCTCAATGCCGGAAAGTATCTCAACGTCAGTCGATTTGCTGTGTTGCAGAGCCTCGGCCGAACCATCTATGGTGTCATGATCAGTAATTGCCATGGCACGAAGAGGCACCTTTTCGGCTGCTTTGATGATCTCTCGTGGCGAAAGGGAACCATCTGAGGCAGTAGAATGGATGTGGAGGTCAATGTAGAGGGGCTTTGGAGGGGTATTTACACGCAGATCAGTCAAAAAGGTCTATATCCCAAGGGCATTTTCCGTTGCTTCTTCCTTGGTTTTGCATTCAATACACTGCGTGGTTACTGGCCTGGCTTTCAACCTTTTGATTGAGATATCGCAACCGCAGCTATCACAGACTCCGTATGTCCCATCATCGATGCGCTCAAGGGCTTGACGGATTTTGACGATCAGTTTCCGCTCTCTGTCTCGAATACGGAGCATGAAGTTTCGATCAGCTTCAAGGGAGGCGCGATCTGTGGGATCGGGGAAACTGGCGATCTCTCCTGTCATGCCTGATACCGTCTGACTGGCCTCGGATAGAAGGTTTTCTAAGCGTTCAGTCAGTAGTTTCTTGAAATATTCGGTGTCTTTCTTCTTCATCTAATTACCTGCTGCACAGGGACAACCGCTTTGGCGTCCTACACGTCCTATATCCTCATCTAGTGGACACGTAATTATTGAGAAATCAATGAGGTTGACGGACAAAAAGGACTTCCAATTACCATACGAAAAAAACCTTGTAAAGGAAAAAACCTCCTCGACTGGTGGGCGCCCACACTCGTTCTGCCCCCGCAACCCTTAAACATCACAGTCATGGCCGGTGGCCCGGCCAGAAGGTTGGCCTTTGTATGCAACATCGGCTCCATCCCAGCGCTCCTTTCCACTCAATGACGATGTGATGTCAATGCGCGTGTGGTCATTGCCTTTACAAATCCAAACTTCGTAGTTATTATATTTAAGATGTTGAAATAAAGGAAAAACTATGGCGTTTCCCCTGGAAGGGGCGCCGTGCTGGAAAGTGAAGGTTTCAGTAGCAGTAGAAGGAGTTGCCCATGGAGTACATCAAAATACGCTTTGGGAAGAATCTGGGTGAGATGCACAGCAGGCTCCAGAAAACGATCGACGAGATGTTTCGTCAAGTCAATCCAATGCTGGTTCTACCTGAACAGACGTGGCGTCCCCAGATGGACATTTATGAGACGCCGGATGAGATTATTGTCGTTGGGGAGCTGTCGGGCGTGCTCAAGGAGGATATCGTCGTGGAACTCGACCAGGGCGCCGTCAAGGTTTCTGCCAGGCGGCGGGAGGCTCCTCGGGTTCCGGGCATGCGATATCATCTAGCGGAGATGGCCTACGGAAGTTTCGAAAGGATTCTGCTGATGCCCGTGCCTATCGACCCTGAGAAAGTCACAGCGTCTTATACCAATGGGCAACTAAGAATTGCCATGGGCAAAAAAGGGCCACGTCAGGTCCATCGGGTACGTATCCGTGATGAGTAAGCTCAATCACCAGGAGACCCAATAATGATAGCAGAACACAAGAATAAAACTGGCCTTCAGGGGGAAGGAATTCGCAAGATTCCGGACATATTGCCGATTTTGCCGGTGATGGACATGATTCTCTTTCCCAGGATGGTCCTTCCATTGGTGGTCCAGGAGGACGCTTCTCGACAACTGGTGGACGAAGCCATGGCCAAAGACCGACTCATCGGGCTGGTTGTCTCCAAGAAAACGGATTTGGCTGGTTCGTATGAGGCTTCTGACCTTTATGAGGTAGGGACCGCTGCATTAATCCTGAAGATGTCTAGACCTGATGAGACGGGAACTCAACTCCTGGTCCAGGGGGCCGGTCGATTCCGGGTCTTGGAGTATCTGAAGGATGAGTCCTACCTTCGCGCCCGCATTGAGCCCATTCCCGAACAGACCGTCAAGGACATGGAAGTGGATGCCATGATGAGCAACCTGGTAGGCTTGTATCAAAAGGTCCTCGAACTGTCTCCCTACCTGCCGAAAGAGCTGGAGAGTCTTTCCAGGTCGCTTGACGAAGGAGGGATGCTGGCCGACCTGGTTGCCTCCAGTCTGAACATCTCCAGGGAGGACAAGCAGAGTATCCTGGAGACCGAAGATGTGAAGGAACGCCTGACAGAGGTGACGCGGCTGATCAATAGAGAACTTCAAGTGTTGCAGCTGGGCCAGAAGATTCAATCCCAAGTCAAGCAGGACATGGATAAGGCCCAGCGGGATTTCTATCTGCGCCAGCAGCTCAAGGCAATCAAGGAAGAGTTGGGTGAAGCAGAAGAAGATAAGACAGCCCTCGACGAGTATCAGGCCAAGATCGAAGAGAAAGAGCTTCCGGAGGATGCAAAGAAAGAGGCAGAGCGGGAACTGAAACGTCTGGCCAGGATGCATCCGTCTTCAGCTGAGTATACTGTGGCTACGACCTACCTCGACTGGTTGACCGCCCTGCCCTGGAACGAAAGCACCGAAGATGTACTGGACATCAAAAAGGCACAGGATGTCTTGGATGAAGACCACTACGACCTGGAAAAAGTCAAAAAGCGTATTATCGAATATCTGGCCGTTCGCAAACTCAAACCCGATTCCAAAGGGCCGATTCTGTGTTTCATCGGCCCACCCGGTACGGGGAAAACCTCTCTGGGACGGTCTATTGCTAGGGCCCTGGGGAGAAAGTTCGTCCGCATATCATTGGGCGGCGTACGCGATGAGGCCGAGATTCGCGGCCACCGGCGAACCTACGTTGGCGCCCTGCCGGGGCGTATCATTCAGGGCATCAGGCGGGCTGAGAGCAACAACCCTGTTTTCATGCTCGATGAGATTGACAAGGTTGGGACTGATTTCCGGGGCGATCCTTCTTCGGCGCTCCTCGAGGTCTTGGACCCCGAGCAGAATTTCTCGTTTTCGGATCACTACCTGGATGTGCCCTTTGATCTTTCCAAGGTGATGTTTATCACCACTGGCAATATCCTGGACACCATCCCGCCGGCGCTTCGGGACCGTATGGAGGTTTTGGATCTTCTGGGCTATACCCAGGATGAAAAGGTGAAGATTGCTCAACGCTTTCTCATCCCTCGCCAGCTGGAGGCCCATGGCCTCACTCCCAAACCCATGGCCTCACTCCCAAACAGCTTTCCATCACGGCAGGTACCATTCGACGCATCATTTCCGGTTACACGCGGGAAGCCGG
This sequence comes from Deltaproteobacteria bacterium, assembly GCA_019309815.1. GTDB lineage: Bacteria > Desulfobacterota > Desulfobacteria > Desulfobacterales. The sequence goes on along the minus strand of JAFDFO010000124.1, from coordinate 274 downwards.
GTTGAGGAACCTGGAACGAGAGCTGGCAGCCGTCTGTCGGGGAGTAGCTTGTGTCGTAGCAGACGGATGCATAGGCCCTACCCGTGTGAAGGCCAGGGACATCCATAAGTTCCTGGGACCTGTCCGATTTCGATCCGAAATGAGCGAACGGATATCAACCCCTGGCGTGGCTACAGGCCTGGCGTGGACCCAGACAGGCGGGGATCTCCTGTTTGTGGAAGCGGCCAAGATGAAGGGGAAGCATGGACTCACGCTTACCGGTCAACTTGGAGAT
>JAFDFO010000367.1 GCA_019309815.1 Deltaproteobacteria bacterium | reverse complement strand
TTTTCAGACAACAATGGACAGTGAGATTATAGTCCACCTTTTAGCGCGGAACTTGCAGGAGAGCATTGAAGAAGCCCTGGTTAAGGCTCTGTCGCAAATCAAAGGGGCCTATTCATGCGTCCTGATGACCGAAGATAAGCTCATCGCCTTTCGTGACCCCAATGGATGGCGGCCCCTCTGCTTAGGGACCCTCAATGGTGGGTATATTGTGGCCTCGGAGACGTGTGCCCTCGATCTGATAGATGCGCAGTATGTCAGGGATGTCGATCCTGGCGAGATACTGATCATTAGTGAAGAAGGTTTACAGTCAATAAAGCCCTTTGCCGAAAGGAGGAAGACCTTCTGTATTTTCGAATTCATCTACTTTGCCAGACCCGACAGCAATATTTTTGGCCAGAATGTGTATAGCGTACGAAAGAGGCTGGGACAGAAACTGGCGCAGGAGTACCCCATAGAGGCCGATTTTGCCATGCCGTTTCCGGATTCTGGAAACTATGCGGCTATCGGTTTCTGTCATGAGTCGAGTATCCCCATGGAAATGGGGGTCATACGGAACCATTATGTTGGACGGACTTTCATCGAGCCTGCCCAATCCATGCGCGATTTTGGGGTTAAAGTTAAACTCAACCCTGTCCGAGAGATTCTGGATCAGAAACGAGTGGTGATCATTGAAGATTCGATCATACGGGGCACCACGAGCAAGATGCGAATCAAGACCTTGCGCGAGGCAGGAGCAAAAGAGATTCACATGATGGTAAGTTGTCCTCCTCATCGATTCCCGTGTTACTACGGTATTGACTTCTCAACCAAGGGGGAGTTGATTGCCTGTCAACATTCAGTTGACGAAGTGAAGAACTTCATTGGGCTGGACAGCCTGTGCTATTTGAGTCTCCCCGGTATGCTTGAGGCCACCAGACTCGAAGAAAACGGCTTTTGTTTAGCCTGTTTTGATGGTAAGTACCCTATCCAACCAGACGAAGACTTTTCAAAGCTGTGCCTTGAGTAACTCATTATCCCTTTTTATTGATTGTTGAGCGCTACGTATTGAGAGAAAGGAATCACCACGATGCCTCCGTTTGCATTCCAGGGTGCTAAGAAAATCGTATTTGGCGACGAAGCCGTCAACCAGGTAGCGGATGAGATCCGGGCTCTGGGTGGCAGTAAGATTCTACTCGTTCTCGACCAGGGCCTTAAGGGTGCGGGCGTAGCCCAGAAGGTGGTTGCCCCCATGGAGACCCATGACATCTCGTATGTGACGTACGACCAGGTCACGTCCGAACCTGAACCGACCTTAGCTGACGAGGGGGCAGCCTTAGCAAGAGAACAGGCGTGTGACCTCGTCGTGGGCGTTGGTGGCGGGAGCAGTCTGGATGTGGCCAAGGCGATTGCCATGCTGGCGAAGAACGAAGGAAAGGCTGAGGATTATATTGGCCTTGAGACGGTTCCGAGTCCAGGTTTGCCCACAATCATGATACCTACCACGGCCGGCACAGGGAGTGAGGTTACCTTCACTGCTGTCTTCACCATGCGTGACAAGAAGAAAAAGGGTGGGATCAACAGCCGCTTTCTATATCCTGATCTGGCCTTGCTGGATCCGTTACTCACACTCAGTTTGCCGCCCAACATTACGGCCACGACCGGGATGGATTCCCTGACGCACGCTATCGAGGCCTTCACCTCGTTGCAGTCCAACCCGATGAGTGACCTCGTAGCCAGGGAGGCGATCGCGCTCGTCGGCGCCAACCTGAAGACGGCGTTTGCCAGCGGCGATGATTTGGAGGCCAGAAGAGAAATGCTCCTGGCGAGCCTTATGGGGGGGCTTGCGTTGGCGAGTGCGGGCGTAACCGCATGCCATGCCCTGGCATATCCCCTTGGAGCCTTCTTTGACATCCCTCACGGCCTGGCCAATGCGGTCCTTCTCCCTTACATTATGGGGTACAACGCGGAAAGCGCAGAGGCCAAATTCGCACACGTTGGATCGTTGCTGGGAGCCGATGGGCCTGATAGTGAAACAAAGATCCTGGCTGAATCTGGCGTCAATATCGTGAAGGCGTCAATATCGTGAAGAGTCTTTCCAAAGACATTGGTATTCCCGAGCGCCTCCGGGAACTCAACGTGCCGGAGTCGGACATCGAAAATATGGCTGAGATGGCGATGACGGTTGCCCGGCCTATTGAAAATAATCCGAGGAAAATGACCAAAGAAGCAGCCATAGGGCAGGAGGAATTCTATGCCAGGCTTTGAAGTTTTTGGTGAAGAGGAAAAACAACAGATTTTGGAGGTCCTGGAAACAGGGGTTCTGTTCCGGTACGAATTTGCCGAGCAGAGGAAAGGCGTATACAAAGTCGCTGAATTCGAAAAGCGATTTGCCGAACATTGCGGGGCCAAGTACGCCCAGCACCCAGGGGTTTACTTTTGTGGCCACGTGGGAGGCGATTCTGGATGCTGGTGCCATCCCGGTCTTCACAGAGGTGGACGAGAGCCTCACGATGGACCCACAAGACCTGGAGAAAAAGATAACCCCCCGGACAAAGGCGATCATACCGGTTCATATGCTCGGGGCTCAGGCTAGGATAGAGGAGATCGTCGCGATTGCCGAAAAGCACGGTATTCCCGTGATTGAGGATACAGCCCAGGCATGTGGGGGGACTTTGAAAGGCCGCGGGTTGGGCACGTTTGGCACGATGGGCATTTTCTCTTTGGATTCGGTGAAGACGATAACAACGGGCGAAGGGGGAATGATCGTTACTGATGATCCTACGCTTTATCAGAACTGCTCAGAGTATCACGACCATGGCCATGACCATAACCCGGAGCTGGACCGCGGGTTGGAGAGCCGGCAGTTTATCGGAATGAACTACCGGATGGCCGAGCTTCAGGGAGCGATCGGGCTGGCCCAACTGGCAAAACTGGATGCTATCATTTCTGAGCAGAAAAGACATAAGACAGC
>JAFDFO010000366.1 GCA_019309815.1 Deltaproteobacteria bacterium | reverse complement strand
CCATCGCAATGTCACTGCGAAGACAACAGGGGGGATGATAAGAAAATACGAGGTGACCATGGGGCAAAGACCCCCACGATTTATATAGACAAGACATCCTAACCAGAGCAGCAAGAAGGGGATCAGGATGAGTCTGTTTCGAGAGAGGATTCGAAGCCAGACCCAGGCCGCAGCAAACGAGACGAGAGAAAGGCTGGCGCCCACAGTCAGTGTGAAAAAAAGGCCTCCAAAGAACGCGGGGCCGAGTTCCAGGAGGCTGTCCATTACCTGCTGGTTGGGTACAGCAAGATAGCCCGCGTCTCTTATGGACGTTAACTTCGAATAAAGGCCGGCATTTGATAGATAAACCTGTATGGTGGAAAGAACCTGGGCCGTCAGCAGTCCCAGGAGGATGACCTTGGCTGCGTACAGGCATCTATTTATGTCAATTCTCCTCATGGCACACGCGGGGCCGGACCTTCACATACAACCCGGATAATTCCATTAAGTACTGAAATTTGGAGCAAAATGGAAGCAAGAAAGAGAATCTGGCGCATCAATGAAGAAAGTCATACCGGAAAGTAGACTTTTTGCGTCTTGAACCAAAACCAAAAACAGGTTAACAGAACCTTCAGCGTTTTGGATGAAGTGACGCATCAACACATCAGCTGTGGAGGGAAAAGAGCCATGAATGTCATCGTGCATTGTGACAGGGTGGAGGTGTCCACGGACATTGGTCCAGATATTGCGGACATCACCGATCAACTTGGACGAATAGTCGAGAGATCGGGGGTGGAGAACGGGAGCCTGCATGCTTCGGTGATTGGCTCCACGGGGTCCCTTACCACGATCGAGTATGAACCGGGCGTCGTGGAAGACCTCAGCAGGGCCATCACAAGGTTGGCACCCCCGGCCCCGGGCATGGAATATGAGCACGAAAAGGCCTGGCACGATGGCAATGGGCACAGCCACGTACAGGCTGCGTTACTAGGACCCTCTGTGGCCATACCCATTCGTCATGGTGTATTGGCCCTTGGGACATGGCAGCAGGTTGTTCTCATCAACCATGACAATGGCCCTCGCCAGAGGCAGGCTGAGGTTACGGTGATAGGGACCTGAAAGGCCAAAGGGGGGGATAGCCGGTTCATGCATAGATGGCAATTGTCGTGGCTTTTTGGTATAACTCATCCAAGAATGCGTCTAAGGCCCCATTGCTGTGTTGCGGGTTGGCTCAAAATGCTTACATACTGCGCCTATGTATGCTCCGCTTTTTCGCCGCCCCGCGCCCCCGGCGACAAGCTCGGGATTTTCAACTTGCCCTGAGCCCTTATTCACTTTCTTGAGATGGGTTCTAATATTTTGCCATATAGGAAAAAATGAGTTGAGGGGGGAGAATAATGGACATCAAAGAAATTGAATTGAAGGACCTGGATCCACAGAAATTCGTGGAGGAGAAAGTCACAGAAATCTCCTCTCTTGCCGGGAGTGGTCTGGCTGTCAATGCACTGTCGGGCGGCGTCGATTCTTCAGCCACCACCATGCTGGCCCACAGAGCCCTGGGGGAGCGGCTAAAGACGTATTTTATCGATCACGGTTTGATGAGAGAAGGGGAACCCCAAAGGATTGTCTCCTTGTTCCAGGGGTTGGGCGTCCCTGTAGAATTGGTCGATGGTCGCACTGAGTTCTTCAGCGCACTGAAGGGTGTGACAGACCCTGAAGAAAAAAGGGAAGGGATCACCAGGGCATTTTATAAAGATGTCTTCGGTCGCCTTGTGAAAGAGAGCGGCGCCACGCATCTTCTTCAGGGCACGAATTATACCGATATAGAAGAAACCGTGGCAGGTGTGAAAAGGCAACACAACATCCTTGAGCAGATTGGGATCGATACCCAGGAAGAATATGGATACAAGGTCATAGAACCCCTGATTCAACTCAGAAAGACCGGCGTGAGACAAGTCGCAAAGGCACTGGGATTGCCTGAAGAAATACACAACAGGCCGCCCTTTCCGGGTCCTGCGCTGGCAACCAGGATCATCGGGGAAGTGACGGAAGAAAGACAACGATTGTGGAGGAGGAACTCAAAGATATCGAAGCATTTCAGTACCTGGCCATTCTTCACGAAGACAAGGTGACAGGGGTCAGGGATGGAAAAAGAGATTTTGGCTTCCAGATCGAGGTGCGGTGCTGGGACAGTCAGGATGCCGTGACCGGATCGCCAACCAGACTTCCGTATGAAATCCTGGAGAAGCTGGCAGATAGAATGACTACCGAAGTGCCCGGTGTGGTGAGTGTGACTTACAACATCACCAGGAAGCCGCCTTCAACCATAGAGGCCGTGTGATCTGACCGGCATGTTTCCCGGACACGAGGTGCTGTCGCAAGGCAGAACCCCCGCCCGGGAAGGCAGGGAGGCTTCTCTTTTTGCAGATCCTCAGGCTCCGCCCGACAGGTGCCGTATTCAGACTCGTTTGCCCGAGTTCACCCTGCGCGCGGTGCAGATCAAAGAAAATATGGCACCTCCTTGAATGTTCCCTCGCTCTTGATAAATCCGATTATCTGGAATTTACGCAGTTCTAATATATTGTAAAGCTCAATCATCTCGCCCCGACCTGAACCCGTTTTTCATTGAACCCTTGCTTCCGTTTCGATATGGTTTTCATATCTTGACATTTTCTCAAATAGAGGTAATGGGAAGTTACATTGGACAACCCATCTGCTTACCATCGTCCGATTATAGACTGAAAATGTAACACGGTATCTTAATATATTTTGCTGGGTATCTAACCGACAATTTTGGAGATCCTTCTCAACAATGGGAAAGAGAAAAGGGCGGAAAAGGATTGTGTTATTCTCAATAGTCGGACTTCTGTGCATAGTATTTTCATTAGTCTCCATCGGGTTAATAATGGCATGGACTCAACTGGGTAAAAGACCAGACAGCCAACGTCTCAACAGAATAGAAAAATCGCCGAACTACACCACGGGTAAATTTCGAAACCCGATTCCTACTGACAATAGCTTTGGGTTTGCAAAGATATTGGAAACTCTAAGAGATTACTCAGGAGGGGAAAAAAGGATTCCTGATGAGTCGCCTCCAATTGTTGCCCTTTCGAGAAGTTCTTTTGCTATGCCTTCGGACTCAGGATTACGCGTCACTTGGATGGGCCATTCTACAGTCTTGATTGAAATTGACGGTAATGTTGTCCTATTTGATCCGGTTTTCAGTAATAGAGCCTCACCCTTCTCATTCCTTGGCCCCAGGCGTTTTCACCCAGCACCAATTTCCATTTCTGATCTGCCCGAATTAGATGCTGTTGTAATATCTCATGATCATTTCGATCATCTGGATTATGAAAGCATCGTTCAACTTATTCCGAAAACCAAAGCATTCTATGTTCCACTTGGGGTGGGAAGTCACCTCGAATATTGGAAAGTTCCCGCTGATAAAATACATTCCCTGGATTGGTGGGAAGAAAGGAAAATAGAACGTGGCTTGGGTTTGATCGCCTGCCCTGCACGTCACTTCTCCGGGCCTATGATGGGCCTTGGAGATCGAACTCTCTGGGCATCTTGGGTTTTAATTGGGGATTCACACCGAGTTTTTTTCAGTGGAGACACAGGCATTATGTCACAATTCAATAAGGTTGGTGAACTGTTTGGACCATTTGATGCGACACTAATAAAGAT
>JAFDFO010000365.1 GCA_019309815.1 Deltaproteobacteria bacterium | reverse complement strand
TGTCCGGTCGTTTGTCAAGGCGATGCCCTTGTGGATCAAGCAGAAGCTCTGGATCCCGGACCTGATCAGAAAGAAACTCCGATACCAGGGCCCGATCATCTATCCGGAACACCATGAATCTCATGCAGCCAGTGCCTTTTTCCCGTCCCCCTTTCAACACGCTGCCTTTCTTACATTGGACGGTGTGGGTGAGTGGACGACGACGAGTTTTGGTGTGGGCACGGACAACCAGGTTGCAATCGATTCCGAGATCCATTTCCCCCACTCCCTTGGCTTGCTGTATTCTGCCTTCACCTACTACACGGGATTCAAGGTCAACTCAGGGGAATACAAGATGATGGGGTTGGCCCCGTACGGAGAGCCGAAATACGTGGGCTTGATTCTAGAGCATCTCGTCGACTTGAAAGATGATGGGTCGTACAAGCTCAATATGCGCTATTTCAACTACTGCGCTGGTCTTACCATGACCAACCACCGTTTCCATAAACTCTTTGGTGGACCACCCAGGAAGCCGGAAACCAGTCCCACACAAAAGGAGATGGATATTTCCCGTTCCATCCAGGTCGTCACAGAGGAGGTGATTCTGAAAACTGTTGGTCACGTCCATACGACGACGAACGAACCGAATCTGTGTCTGGCCGGCGGTGTGGCCCTAAACTGCGTGGCCAACGGGCGAATCCTTAGAGAAGGACCCTTTGAGAAGATCTGGGTGCAGCCGGCAGCGGGCGACGCCGGCGGGGCCCTCGGAGCGGCGCTGTTTGTGTGGTACCAGTATCTGGATAACGAGCGAACCGCTGACAACCTCTATGATTCCCAACAGGGGTCTTACTGGGGTCCCCGTTATGACGATGGTTATGTAGGCGCTTACCTGAAGGCCCAAGGAATTCCCCACAGACGTCTCTCCGATGAGGAGATCCCGGAGGTCGCGGCCGAACTTATTGCCCAAGGCAAGGTGGTTGGATGGTTTCAGGGACGCGTGGAGTTTGGACCTCGAGCGCTGGGGTCTCGAAGCATCCTTGGCGACGCACGATCACCCCAAATGCAGTCCACGATGAACCTGAAGATAAAATTTCGAGAGAGCTTTCGACCCTTCGCCCCCTCCGTATTGGCCGAGCATGCAGATGAATGGTTTGAGCTCACACCGGAGGGAAGAGAACCGGTCTCTTCGCCGTACATGCTGCTCGTGGCTTCAGTAAAGGATGACAAAAGGCAGACCGTCTCATCGGAAAATGAGCAACTGTGCGGAATCGATAAGTTGAAAGTGTGTCGCTCCGAAATTCCTGCCATCACGCATGTAGACTTCAGTGCCCGTGTCCAGACTGTGCACAAAGAGACAAACCCCGGGTACTACGACTTGATAAAACGATTCCATGAGAAAACCGGTTGCCCGCTCATTGTGAACACATCTTTCAATGTGCGGGGAGAACCCATTGTCTGTTCACCGGAGGATGCCTATCGGTGTTTCATGCGGACTGAAATGGACTATCTCGTCATGGAAAACCGCTTGCTGGACAAACAGGAACAGCCTGACTGGCATGAAGATGAAGAGTGGCAAAAGACTTTTGAATTGGACTGATTTAAGGGGGTCATGACGCTATAACCACTTCTGCTGTAGGTGAACACAAAAAAATGCCGGAAACATGGCATTTTTCCAACCCGATGACACCTGCGCGACCTGGCCAACACGATCTGCCCTCGCTTCGCACAACATCTTATAATATGAATTATTCCTAGTCGTTATTCCCCCTTTTCTTCTATTTTTTCCTATCACTGACTGCCTGTTCCTCCTGCTTGGCACGTTTTGTGTATAAGAGAAGTATAGTTATGGCTAAGTGCGGAGAGGACACCAGCTTGCGGGCTTTGAACTGTGCCTTGAGACAAGCCTGTGTCCGATTTGAGGAGATCCAAGAAAGCTGAGATGGTCGGGTGTTGTTATCACTGGTGATATGGACAAATGAAGGGATGGAGGAAGTGCAAAATGTATAAGAAACTCAAGATGTTTGCCGTCTTTGTCGCCTTTCTTTCTATGCCCGCCCTTGCAAACGCCGCAGAGATCTATCTTAAAGATGGCAATTTCATCCAGGTGGACCGGTGTGAGGAAAAGAGTGGTGAGATTGTCTTCACGCTCAAAGGCGGTGATGGAAAGCTTTATAGCGTGAAAAGGGAGCTTGT
>JAFDFO010000364.1 GCA_019309815.1 Deltaproteobacteria bacterium | reverse complement strand
GCTTTGCTGTGCTCCTATTGTATCAAAGGAAAGCCAGCAATACTTGTCTGCTATGGCCTGTGCCGCCAATTTTGCCTTCTGCAATCGTCAGCTGATCACCCACTGGGTGAGGGAGACCTTCCAACAGATTCTTCAGACAGGGCCTCGGGAACTCGGACTCGATCTTATTTATGACGTTTGCCACAATATCGCAAAAGTGGAGACTCATGAGGTGGACGGCAAGCCTCGCAAGGTATGTGTCCACCGCAAAGGGGCTACCAGGGCCTTTCCCCCCCATTCTCCTGTACTGCGATGAAAGAGACTTTTGGAAGTACCTGCCACGGAGCCGGGCGGGTGATGAGCAGACGCCAGGCTAAAAAGATTGCGGGAGGGCGTGCAATTATCCGCGAGCTTCAAGACCAAGGGATCTACGTGCGAGGTGCCGGCAAAGGAACCATCCACGAAGAGATCCCGGAGGCCTATAAGGACGTGGCTGACGTGGTAAACGTGGTACAGCGCGCGGGGATCGGCAAAAAGGTAGTGAGGCTGAGGCCGTTGGGTGTGATGAAAGGGTAAAAGCGTATTAAAGGTTTGAGGGTGCCGTGACTACTTCACGCCGATGGGTCATATATATCTTGTTTTTGCTGGGGGCAGCCGCTGTGGGGGGGGTCATTGGGGGCTTTTTTCTGGCCCTTACCCACGATCTGCCTCAAATCAAAGCTCTGGAGACCTTTAAGCCCGCAGCCATCACTCGTATCTATTCGGCCGATAAGGAGCTACTGGCTGAGCTTTTCACGGAAAGGCGTGTGCCTGTCCGGCTTTCAGACATCCCTGATCCTCTCAAACAAGCGATCGTTGCGACAGAGGACCGAAAGTTCCACGAGCATGCGGGAGTCGATCTGAAGGCAGTCCTGAGGGCCATTCTTACAGACATTCGGGCTGGTGAGTTTGTACAAGGAGCTAGTACCATTACCCAGCAACTTGCCAGGACTCTGTTCCTCACCCCCCAGAAAAGCATCATCCGCAAGCTCAAGGAAGCCTTTCTGGCGTTCCAAATTGAACGCCGCTACACTAAGAACGAGATCCTGGAACTCTACCTTAACCAAGTCTATTTCGGAAGCGGGGCCTACGGGGTAGAAGCTGCAGCCCGGATGTTCTTCGGAAAACCGGTTGGTGAGTTAAATTTGGCTGAATGTGCGCTTGTTGCAGGTATGCCAAAGTCCCCTTCCCGCTATTCTCCTCTGGTCAACGAATCTCTTGCACTGAAACGACGCGAAGTGGTTTTGAGCCAGATGGCTCGGAACGGCCTGATCACACAGGAGGAATCCGAGGCCGCCAATTCCTCCCCTCTCAATCTTGCAGAGGGCCCGAGCATCAAAACGAAGGCGCCATACTTTGTAACCTATGTGCGGCGCTTCCTTGAGAAGGAATTGGGGAGTGCGCGCCTGCATCGGACGGGTCTCACAGTTCACACGACGCTCAACTACAGGATGCAAGAGGCTGCTGAAAAGGCCGTTGCCAGGGGCTTGGAGCAACTTGCTGCTCGAATGCAAGAACGTAACTTGCCCTCAGACGAAAAGCCACAAGGGGCGCTGGTCAGCCTGGATCCCCGACAGGGCGCTATTCTGGCTATGGTAGGGGGAAGAGATTTTGAGGAGAGTCGGTTCAACCGCGCTACCATGGCACGCCGACAGCCCGGTTCCGCATTCAAGCCCCTCGTTTATGCCTGTGCCATGGAACACGGTTTTTCTCAAAGCGATCTGATTTGGGATGCTCCGGTCATCTTCAGGGGCGTCCAAAAGGATGTGGACTGGACCCCACAAAACTTCTCCGGGAAGTTCAAAGGTGAGATGACCCTCAGGGACGCGTTGGCCGTGTCCCAGAACATTCCGGCTGTGAAGCTCCTCAACAAATTGGGGCCGTCCACAGCCGTGCAGTGGGCACACAGGATGGGAATAGAATCCCCCCTACAGCCGAACCTCTCTTTGGTGCTCGGGACATCAGAGGTTACGCTTCTGGAATTGACAGCGGCCTATGGTGTCTTCCCGAACGCAGGGATCGGCGCTAGGCCCTTTGCGATCTCGGAAGTCCTGGATCAGGAGGGGCGGTCCATCTGGCGGGCCAAGCCTCAGCTGCGGACCGTGGTCAGTCCTGAGACTGCTGCCATCATGACTGATATGCTCCAGGCTGTCGTTGAATCGGGTACTGGCAGAAAGGCAAAGTCACTCGGTTTGCCCGTAGCGGGTAAAACCGGAACGACTGATACATACAGGGATGCCCTTTTTGTGGGGTTTTCTCCAACCGTCGTCGTCGGTGTATGGATCGGTCTGGATCACTATTCCACGTTGGGCGACAAGGAAACGGGTTCAAGAGCTGCCCTACCCATATGGATAGAGTATATGCAGCAGGCCTTGGCGGACAGATTTCCTCGTGATTTCGCGCTACCGAACGGGGTGGTGGTGGTTCAGATCGATGCTGAGTCAGG
>JAFDFO010000363.1 GCA_019309815.1 Deltaproteobacteria bacterium | reverse complement strand
CATCTCACTAACTCAAGGGCCGGCCGGTAGTTTTCGCCAGTTTCAGGATGACGCCCCTTTGAGACGTTTCCCCTTTCCATGGCCCTCACGCCTGTTTCAATGTACATGGCTGAGGCCAGCGCCTGAGCCGGATATTCGTCTTGATCTATATGTGGAAAGAAGCGCTTGGCATCAATGAAAATCGCGTGTGAGCCCGGGGGGAGAACGATCGGGACACCCGCTTCTATCAGTTTCCGCCCAAATTCTTGGGTTTGGTCGATGCGCATTTCAATGTAGTCATCGTCAAGAGAGTCGAGAAGCCCCCGGTAAAGGGCCTCCATGTCTTTTGAATCGAGGCCGCCATTACTTACATCGCCTTCCCAGACCCGAAGCATTCTTTCGAATTCGATGGCGAGTTCCTCACTATTGCACGCCAGTATCCCGCCCATATTGACCAGGAAGTCTTTTTTGCAGCTAATGGTGCAGCCGTCTCCGTAGCTGAGCATTTCCCTCAAGATTTCTTTGACAGACTTTTCCCGATAATCAGGGTCTCCCTTTTTGATCATGTATGCATTTTCCACGCACCGCGTGGCATCAAACATGATGGGAATGCCATGTCTTTGACAGAGGCGGGAGAGTTCCTGCACGTTTTGCATGGAGAAGGGCTGTCCTCCAGCCATATTGACCGACATTTCAAAACTGATATAGGCCACATTGGACGCGCCTACACGATCAATCTCGTTTTCAAGTCTTGCGATATCAATATTTCCCTTCCACGGATGCGGGTTCGTGGGATCATGGGCTTCGTCCACTATAACATCCAGAAAGACACCGCCGGCCATTTCCTGGTGAAGTTTTGTGGTGGTGAAGTACATATTGCCGGGCACAATCTGCCCGGGTTCAATCATAGTCTGAGACATAATGTGTTCTGCGGCTCTCCCTTGATGGGTAGGGATGATGTAATCGTAGCCAAGTATCTCGCTGAATTCCCTGACGAGGTTCAAATAATGTCTACTGCTGTACGCGGTGTCTGTCGTATTGGTCATGCCTTCCCACTGAAAGCAACTCATCGACGAGGTTCCGCTGTCTGTGAGTAAATCAATATAGACGTCTTCAGAATCGAGCAGGAAGGTATTGTAACCAGCCTTTTCCATCGCCTTTTTTCTGTGAGCTTTGTCGGTCATTTTAAGCGGCTCAAAGATCGCAATCTTGTATGGCTCGAAAAGGACCTTCCCATTATCTTTCTCTTCAGGAAATGAAACAAACAGGCGGTGTTTCTCGGGTTCAAAGATGGCCTGATCCACATACTCCGGCTCGTTCATGAGCCTGAGACCCGATATTTCATCTTTGTTGGCATACACCGAGGAAATGACATCAGCGATTTTGCTCAGATGGTTTCTGGTGTAGGCATTGCGAGGCAACTCCAAGTTGAGGACACGTCTTCCGTTCCCCTCGGCATGATATTCCCACAGGCCATCGATTCTTCCTCTTAACCCCCCTGAAATATAGAGGCTGGCGGCCAAAACAAATTTCGGGTAGGCGTTTGTGGAGAGATGAGGGAGAAAATTGTCGATGTCGAGGGCTATTTCATTGCCACCCTTGTAGACGGGGACACCATTTTGTTTCAACATGTCATAGAGCAGCCCGATCTGAGCCATGTACCATTCGACATAACTTATCTCTCTCATCTCTTCGATGCCGACAGCAAAGACTTCCATGGCCCTGCCCGTCATACCGCCGTATGTGTGTAGGCCTTCATAAACAACCACCTGGTTTCTGAATGCCTCAAAATACTCGGCATGCTCGCTGGCAATAAAGCCTCCAATATCCGACCGACAATCCTGGCTGGCGTCCATAAGGACAATGTCAGCAAGCGAGATGATCTCTCTCGTGATTGCCATGATATCCGCATCTTTTCTTTCGACACGCTGAATCCAATAGGCGTTTTCAAGGACATGTGAAATATCTATCACGAGGGGTACGGAACGGGCTCGGCACAAACCGCTGACGGCTTGAAGATTAGCGAAAGAAAACGGCTGGCCATTCCAGGCTTCCGGACAAGTCTCGAGATGCACATAAGCGATGCCTTCCTTGCCGGCATCGTTTAGCCATTTTTCTAATTGCTCGGTAGAAACATTGCTCCCAAACTTTTCCGGTTCGAGATAGGATGGTGCCTCCTTGCTGCTGATATCGATGCTCCT
>JAFDFO010000123.1 GCA_019309815.1 Deltaproteobacteria bacterium | reverse complement strand
CCCAAGGGAAAGCTTGTGTCATAGCCGCCTACAGCTTGGAAAGCGCTGTACGGCATAGCAAGGTTGTTTCCGGAGCAGAATCGTGCATGATCGGGCTGGCTATTGTAGTAGTTAATGAGGTAATCCGCTACAGCCTGGCTGACAGTTGAATACGGGTTGCCAGAAAGCGCATTGAGGGCTCTTCCCGCAATGATCTGCTCAGGTTCCTTGGCAAAACGCGTTGCCAGCCTCCGAAGCCAACTGGAAGCGGGAGCGCAGTCATCATCTGTAAAGGCCAGGAATTGCCCCTTTGCCAGCGCGGCGCCGGCATTGCGCGCTACGGCCGGCCCACTGTTCTGCTGGGTGAAAAGCGTTACATCGAGCTTCCCATTGAACCGGGCAATTATGGCATCCAGTGACATTTTGCTGCCATCGTCTACCACTATGACTTCGAAACGATCTGATTCATATTCGAGCCTTGAGAGGTATGTCAGACACAACCCCAGCTCCGCTGGACGGTTGTAAGTTGGAACAATAATCGAGAAGAAAGGAGTTTCCCGCCTCATTAATCCTGTTCCGTATTCTTGCTTAGCCGCACACCGTTAACCAAACCCAATGATGACGTGGTTTGGCAGATTTCCCTTGGTGAATTTCTCCGCACTTGGCCTGTTTCTCGGACCCGTGGAGAAGCAATGCCGACAAATCCTGTGAACGTAGGATAGACCGATGCAGAAGACAATCCAAAATAAGAGCGCTCCCTGCACATCAGACTCTTCAGCGTAGACCGTTTTGCCGGGGGTGAAGACTTGAAATTCATAACCTCCCGCCAAACCATGGTAGTAATTCTTCCTGCTGACAAAGTTGTTCCCGATTCGACCAAGGTACGGGCCCTGATTCTGCTACGGTTATATGCATGTCACTCTGTAGATTTTGAAAACACACATTCTGTCAGGAATACGGTTTTTCCGTTCTTGAGTTGAAACGAGAAATCCTCAAGACGAACTTTCTCCATAGACGAGGGAACGAGTCGGCTTATTAGAGTTGGGGTAATGAAACACTTTTGTTCTATCACGTAGCGCCTGAATCGAGCCAATATCCCTGACAGAGATGAGATCGAAGGGAAGTTCTTTGAGTTCAGGCACAAGAGTTGAAACACACCGTCGTATCTCAGGACACGCTCCACCTCTTCAAAGTATGTCTTCCACCAAATCCGCGGCAAATCCTGCAAACAACCTCTGTCAAAAACAAATGAGAACGTTCTTTCGCGAAAAGGCAAGACTACTGCATTAGCTGCGATGTAGCAGGGGCCGTATCCACGTTCTGTGGCATATTGCCGTGCCATCCGAATCGCTGTGATGGAAAAGTCAAGCCCAATGGTCGGATGAAAACGAGCGGCCAGATAACGGGAAGCCACCCCCGGGCCACACCCCACATCCAATGCAGGTCCTTCCGGAATTTCTCCTGTTTCCAGTTGGCGCACGAGTTGTTCAGGAGGTTCAGAGATATACCATGGATGATCAGTACCACGCTGTTGATATCTTGTCTCCCACACTTTGGAGAGTTTCGAAATGCGACGAAAAGTCAACGAGATCTGCGTGTTCCTGTCGTTGCTCTTAGTGTTGCTCTTCGGGATAACGTGGAAGTTCCAGAAAAGCCTTGGCTTGCCGCCACGGGATATTCCCGGGGGCCTGAGACCATCTTCTTTCGACTATTGATGCGTATTGTTTGACGAGAGACTTAACCTGTGCCTGACGCGTCATATTGCCGGACCCGGAATCAAGAGGGGTCAGGAACTCTATGTCCACGCGTCCGGAAATATCCAGGGAGACTACAACAGGCAATACATCAGCACCGGTAGTAACGGCCAGCTCTGCAAAACCTGCCTTGAAGGGGCGTACGTGACCGTGAAAGGGCATGGGAATACCACTGCTGGTTCCATCCTGTCCATCAGCAGCCAGGTTAACTATCCCTCCCCGCCTCAAAGCCCTCAGTGCCATGTCCATGGACAAACTACCTTGTGAATCTTCCACCTCCAGCATCACTTGCCGCGACTGTCCCAAGCCCAACAGATCCAGTATGTGCGGCGTCCACCCCAGTGTAGTGATTTCGTCGAATCCGAGACGGTTGAGATACAGGAGAGATAGATGTGCAGGCCCATAGTGGAGACTAGCCAAAACAATGCCGCGGCCTTTCCGATATGACTGATGAAACGTGGAGACTCCCTTCACCCGGACCCAATGATCGAACTCCTGGGATGTCATGCGCCCAACAGCAGCATGCCGCCATTTGCGCATGAAATTGCGCACCAGGAAGTGCTGAATAACATCAGCATCATTCATCGGAGTCGATACAAACTTCAACAATCTCCGAACCAGGTGCACCTGTGGGAAGAAGAAGACAGCTTGTGCCCAGCGTTGCCCACAAAACCACGAAGAGAATCTCGTACCCGCCAAATACGGAAACTTTGCTCTGCTGATCGCGGAGACCAAGAGTCTTCGAAGTGGAGAGGTTTCTCTAGCAAGCCGGCTACGGTCCAAAGTGGCGGGCTGACCGGAGGGAGGTGTTGAGCTGCAAGGAGTTCCATCAGTGGTAAAAACTTCTGCGGGCGGGTGGTCTTGCTGACGAAGAAAATCGGCTATGTGAGCGACCGTATATGTCTCGGGGATCGTGTCCAGCACGAGGCTTTTGCCGAGGTTCTCCTCGATCTCCAAGAAGAGATGTAAATAGCGTATTGAATCCATGCCCAAATCAAAGAGGTTGTCAGTCACGCCGATGGGATGGACACCCAGAACCTGTTCACAAATCTCTGCAATCTGAAGCTCCATCTCATTGTCGGGTCCTACAAAAGCCCTGTCCATCTGCGGCCGCTGCCCGTCCGGCTTTGGAAGCAGCTGGCGATCTACTTTCCCGGTCTGTGTATACGGCAAGGCCTCAAGCAGAACAAAGGACGAAGGGATCATAAAGTCGGGCAGTCTCTGCATAAGCTTTGCTCTCAAGCCATCGACAGTCGGCCCAGGTTCTGTTTTGGAAACGACATAGGCGACGAGGTATTTACCGCCGCGTTGATCTTCTTGTGGGACAACAACGGTCTCTCCGACATTATCAAGTTGGAGAAGCGCCTGTTCAACCTCACCGATCTCAATCCTCTGACCTCTGATCTTTACCTGGAAGTCTTTTCTGCCGAGGTGCTCCAGGCAACCGTCCGGCTTCATGCGACCCATGTCTCCGGATAGATAGATACGCTCATCTCCGCCTTTGGGATCAGGGAAGAAGACATCCTTTGTAAGGTCGGGTCTGCCCCAGTAACCCGGAGAGAGATATCGGCTTTTTACGGCAATTTCTCCAACCTCGTTGAATCCTACCTCGTTACCGTCATCATCGAGGAGGAATATCTCTTTGTCCTCAACCGGGTAACCAACCGGCACCAAGTTCTGCGTCATTTCAGATTCGCTGCTCACCGCATAACTTCGGAGATACAGCATTTCTGCACTAGCGATAATATTAAGCAACACACATTCGGGTGAAAAATGCTTCCTGAAATCTTCAACATCCTTCTTGTATAGTGTTTCGCCTCCCAGTACGACCAACCGAAGGTCGGGAAAATCTCTCTCTCCGGTCAGCGTCGCGGTAAAATGCCTGAAGACCGAGGGTACGGAGAAGTAGATGCTTATCTGCTCTTCAACAAACCAGTTCACAAGGCGGGCAAGGCCGCTCCTTTTGAGATCGAACGGAAAAACTGCCGCCCCGTTCAAGAGGGCTCCAAAGATGGTCATGGGTGCCCCCGAGAAACCACACGGTGTGAAGTGAGCGATACGATCATCAGCATAGATTGGCCAGGAGTTGGTAGGAAGCATCGCAAAGTGAAGGACATTGCGATGATTCTGCATGACGCCTTTGGGCTGGCCGGTTGAGCCGGAGGTGTAGTAAATGTTCGCTATGGCATCCGGTGAGATAGACAGATCGGGATTCTCTGCGGAAACAGTGGTATCGATTTCGTCAATGTTGATTACCCCAATTTTGTTTCCGGCCAGTTGCCCGGCGAGAGCTATGTTACGACTACTGGTAATGATCAGTGACGCGTGAGCGTCTTCCAGGATTTGGGTGATCATGGCGCTCGGGTATGAGGGGTCGAGTGGAACGTATATCTTCCCGGACTTCAATATACCGAGGATGGAAACAACCTGCGCCAGACCATGTTCAATCAGAAGTGCGACCGGTTCTTCCGTTTCCCCCCTTTCTTTAAGTATGGAGCGTGCCACACGATTAGCGGCCCGGTTTAATGCATCATAGGTAAGCACGCCGCCAGAGTCTTTTCCTGCAATGCGGTCCGGGTATCTTCGAACCTGCTTTTCAAAACGCTCCGGAATGGACTGCTCGACTTCATCTTTGGTAAATTCAACAAACTCCTTCCTCTTAGAGGAACTCATGCTTGGGGCACTCTCTTCTTGAGGACCGAGACAATCCTCGTTTAAGTTTGATGCTTGACCCACTTACCTCTCTTTAGCTTCCTGAATGGTTGCTTGGGAACGTTGGACGGCAATCGGATTTCGACAATATGGTTCAGTGTGAGCCCACCAAGATGTTCTTTCCGCCCTGGTGTAATATTGGCACGCAGGGGATCCTGCATTCCCCGCCTGGCAGGAATTGAGTCTCAAAAGCGATCCCCTGCCACGATTGAATGGACTGCAATGTTTCCTGTGAAAACGTTCCGCCCCTCTTGCTTATCTCCTCAATAATCGCCAGCGTATCATAGGTCACGGCGGGGAAATGCATGGCATCTCTCCCGTATTTCTTCTTGTAGCGTTCAACAAACTTATGTACCAAAGGCGTTGGAGGTTGGGTAAGTTCCACTTCAGTCCCGCTGAAGATGACTCCCTCGGAGGCTTCGCCTATAGCCTTTCGCACTTGCGGATTACAGAATGCTGACTCGGCAAGTACCGTCCCACCGTACCTCAATTCTTTCAGTGTCCTGATAAGCCCCATATACGTGGATTCAAAACCGGTGACATACACGGCCTGAGGTTCCCCAATAAGTGCCTTCTGAACAAGGGTTCGGACATCCTTATCTCCCGGTGAATATCCTATGGATTGAAGCACGGTGTTCTTGCCACTGGAATAGATGGATATGAATTTCTCCTGGTTGGACAGTCCGAACTCCTCGTTGCTGTACAGGATAGATATCCTTCCAAACCTTTCTCTGGCGTACAATGCTATGGGTTCAATATTGTTGATTGTGGGCGGGAAGACCCGCTGAACATTTGGGTGCCCTTCTATGATCTTTTCCGAAGTTGACAAAACCAGGAATGTGAAAATACCCTCATCATCTGTCTTGATAATAACGGGTTTTGATACATGACTCATCGCAGAAATCACGACTGAGGGCCTTTTCCTCGCAATTTCCTGCGTCAAGATACTCATGGCTGTTTTCGGGTTGCTCTGAGAATCCTGAACAGACAATGTTATATTCGAATCCGGGAAGTCCTCTTGATACAACTCAAATCCATGAAGCAGGTACTTCCCGTGCGGGGCAGCGGGACCCGTAAGAGGTAAAAGTGCTAAAACCCTTATCTGTTCTTTACCTGCCTCTGCACTCGACTGCTGCGGGCAAACAAACGAAAGCACGAATATTACGAAAAGAATGAAGCTCCCACACATCAAAACCTTCCTTTGCGCCATTACAACCTCCTCTTCTTGCAGGTGAAACACTGCGCCAATCTCCAGATGTTCATGACTCAGTTATCAACCCATGACTGAAACGGGCATCGTCTATAGGTTTCGGAACAGCCAGGAGCAATCCGGTGTGCTCTAGCAGATTCGACAGCATTTTACAGAACTGCTCGATTCCGACAGGATCAAGGGCAGAAAATGGTTCATCAAACATTCCAACATGAAAATCCCTGCCTCCAGTTGCACAAGCAATTGCCACTCTCTGTTTTTCGCCTCCACTCAGCATATACGCCTGTTTATTCATCAATTGCTTAATGTTTCCTGTTATGTCATCTGCCTTGGCAAAAACAAGGGCCTCACGAACAGTCAACCCCGGAAACGTATGATTGTGCACCTGCAGAAAAGACATGCCTCGTCTTGCACGTTCCCAGGCGCGGGCCTTTTGAATTGGCTCTCCATTAAGCTTCACGGAACCTTGGGCAACTGGGACAAGGCCGCTCAAGGCTTCCAGCAGTGTCGTCTTACCCCATCCATTGGGCGCCTGCAATATTGCTAACTGGCCTCTACGCAAGTTGAAAGACACACCTTCCATCTGACCGTCTTTCTTGATGCCGATGACAAGCCGTCTTCCTCTCTCGACCACAAGGTTTTCAACGGCCAGCAGGACATCACCCAATTCAGTATGAGTTGGAGTAAGACTGGTAAGGAATGCATCACCAGCCAATTGGTGATGCTCGACTTTAGGATGGGATCCGGCGATTTGGGAAACCCAGTTGTTCGTACTATCTGACCGCTTCTCGGCCTTGATCCTGGCCGGGCTCTCAACGGTCAGTTTCCCATTTGCCAGCGTCCA
>JAFDFO010000362.1 GCA_019309815.1 Deltaproteobacteria bacterium | reverse complement strand
GGCAGTAAGAAGTAAGCAGCAAAAAAACAGTAGTCAGTAAGCAGTAAGGAGTAGGCAGCAAGAAAACAGTAAGGAGTAGGCAGAAGAGCCGAAGGCTCAAAATAGCTTCTTTCGTGTTTTCTTTAATTTCGTGTTTTGCGGCATGCGCCTTATAAAGAGGCGTGATAATTGTTCTTCTTTTTAGTTTTTGTTTTTCAATATTCATTTTTCAATCTTCAATCTTCAATTGTTGGGGTTTCTTACGCATAACCAATAGCTCACAAGCACAAAGGTGGTTCCCGTGTCCGAAAAGCCCTGGGGTGGCCGATTTACTGAAAAGACCGATCCTAGCGTAGAGTCATTTACGTCTTCGATCGCTTTTGACAAGCGTCTATACATTTATGACATTGAGGGGAGTATTGCGCACTGCCGCATGCTCGCCAAACAGTTGATCATAACGGAAGAAGAGGCTTCGCAGATTGTAGAGGGCCTCTTGAAAATTGCACGGGATATTGAGCGTGGGGACTTCGAGTTGCACGAGTCGCTGGAAGATATTCATATGAACATCGAGGCTCAACTCACTACTGATATTGGGGCCGTGGCTCAAAAACTTCATACGGCAAGAAGTCGAAACGATCAGGTGCTGCTGGATGTTCGGATGTACATGCGGGACGAGGTGACAAATATCGTGATGGCCTTGACAGGCCTGCGTCAGGCTTTGGTGGAACTGGCCAAGAATCATATGGATGTGATCATGCCGGGGTATACGCACATGCAGCCGGCTCAGCCTGTGCTCTTTTCGCATCACCTCATGGCCTATTATGAAATGTTCAGCCGGGATCGGGCTCGATTCAAGGAGGCACTGAGCCGGATCAATGTGATGCCGCTTGGTAGTGCGGCTTTGGCCGGAACCACGTATCCGATTGACATGAAACACACTGCCGAGCTCCTCGGGTTTCCCGAGATTTCTGCAAACAGTATGGATGCTGTGGGCAGCCGGGACTTTATTATGGAGTTCCTGGCCGCAGCAGCCATCTGCATGGTCCATATGAGTCGTCTCTCAGAAGAGCTGATCCTGTGGTCCTCTGCGGAATTCGGGTTTGTGGAGATACCTGATGCTTTTGCCACAGGTAGCAGCATTATGCCGCAGAAGAAAAACCCGGACGTGCCCGAGTTGGTCCGGGGCAAAGCAGGGCGAGTATTTGGAAGCTTGACAGCATTGCTCACGATGATGAAGGGACTTCCTCTCAGCTACAATCGCGATATGCAGGAAGACAAAGAACCCTTGTTTGACACAGTGGATACGCTCAAGGGATGTCTTGAAGTATATGAGAAGCTCCTGCCGCGCCTGAAAGTCGACTCCACAGCCATGGAGAAAGGAGCCTCTCGGGGATTCATGGTTGCCACGGATATGGCGGACTACCTGGTGACCAAGGGTGTAGCATTTCGTGATGCACATCGTTGCGTAGGCGAGGTCGTACGGCACTCCATAGATGAGAAAAAAGATTTGCGGGAACTTTCTTTGGGAGACCTGAAGAAATTCTCTCAGGCGTTCGATGAGGACATCTTTGAGCTATTGACTATAGAACAGATGATTAACCGACGCACATCTCTGGGCGGTACCGCTAAGAAGAATGTGAAAAAAGCTATTAAGAAAGCAGAGGAGACCCTCAAGCTTGAGGTGGCTGAACACGAGCCAGATAAGCAGGAAAAAGCCTAACGCAGCCGCAAAGCGGTCTTGAGGCAAGGGGCCCGCCTCCGCCAAGGCTTCCGCCGTCGCTAAAGCTATGGCGCGACAAGACGGCGCGGCAAGCCAAGAGGCGAGGGGCAAGAGGAAACTGAGAAGAAAGCATAGCGCAAAGGGCAGAGCGCAGAGCGTGAAAGACAATTACGCTATGCTCTATGCGCCATGCTCTATGCTGACGAGAACCGGCTCAACGGGCCCCAACCGGCTAAACCAGCTCAGTCTTTTTTTATGAGCAGATAGGACTTCTCCTCGCAGTTTGTCTGCTCCTTGGCATGGGATGCGGCTTGAAGAGCCCCCCGGTCCCACGGGGAACGACGGTTCCTCCGAACATAGTAGATCTCAAGGCAGAGGTAACCGGAGATAATGTGCGATTGACCTGGGCACTGCCGAGGAAGAAAGATGTGGTATTTCCGGGACTGGAGCATTTCAGGGTTTACAAGTACAAGGCTCCTATCTCGGATGAGCTGTGTGAAGGATGTCCCATCCCCTTTGAACGCGTCCTTGATATCAACCTGGACAACCCCGCACCAGCTTGGGTGGAAGAGGGCCGAATGACCTGGGAGGATAAGGTCGAACCTGACCACCGCTATGCTTACATGGTCGTCGTCCATCACAAAAGCGGCGGCATGAGCAAAGATTCCAATGTCGTTCAATTTGCAACAGAGAAGAAAACGAAAACAATTAATCACGAAAACACGAAACAGTAAAGAAAAGCACGAAAGGACGACAACTAGGGGACGTCCATGAAATGTTTACTTTCTACGGCCGAAAAGCCTTGCTGGTGATAGAATGTTAAGATGTCATGGACGTCCCCTAGTCTCACGTCAGTCATTTCCACCGAAGGGAGAAATCTTATTCCTGCAGCGGACCCAAACACAAAGATTTCTCCCTGGCCCGGACCTGGATTACTGGGTTGGCAGCTAATAATAAGTGGGGCGCCAGGGCGGGCGCTTCGCTCGAAATGACAACAAGAGCCGAAGACAACCAGCTGCATGAAAATTTCGTGGTTTCTTATCTTTCGTGTTTTTTCTGTTTTTCGTGCTTTGCGGCTGCGCCTTGAGAAGAGGCGTGATAGTGTTTTATTTTTCAATTTTCAATCTGCAATCTTCAATTGTTGATTAACGACTAATTGCTCAATAGCGAGGCCCCGTGCATCATTTCCACTACATAGACGGTAGGCTCCACTGTGAAGAAGTTCCGGTTGCAGAGATCGCCGAACACGTGGGGACACCTTTCTACTTGTACAGCCATGCAACACTCCGACACCACTTTCTCACCTTTGACAAGGCCTTTGAAGGCGTGCCGCACCTGATCTGCTTTGCTGCCAAATCCAATTCCAACCTAAGTGTGCTCAGCCTCTTTGCCGGCCTTGGCGGCGGCTTGGACATTGTATCGGGCGGGGAGTTGTTTCGCGGGCTTGAAGCGGGTATCCCGCCGGAGCGGATTGTCTATTCCGGCGTCGGGAAACGTGAAGACGAGATCGTGTATGCCCTTCAGTCCGGCATCTTGATGTTCAATATTGAGTCATTTCAAGAGCTGGAGTTCATTGACCGATGTGCTGCCAGGCTGAAGAAGAAAGCGCCGATTGCGTTGCGTGTGAATCCGGACGTAGATCCCAAAACGCATCCTTACATATCCACAGGTCTAAAAAAGAACAAGTTCGGCCTGGGCATGGAATCTGCTGCCGATGTGTACAAGTCTGCGACTGCGTTTTCTAATGTGGAAGTCATCGGCATCAGTTGCCACATTGGATCGCAGGTCACGGAGGTGGGCCCCTTTGTGGATGCCTTGGACCGGCTCAAGGCGCTGATTGCCAGTCTGGAGACCCATGGCATCTCGATTTCCTATCTTGATTTGGGCGGTGGCCTCGGGATTACCTATGATCAAGAGTCTCCTCCGCACCCGAATGAATACGGTAGGGCGATCTTGGAGGCCCTTGGCGAAACACCTTGCACACTTGTCCTGGAACCCGGCCGCGTGATTGTCGGGAACGCGGGCATCCTGGTGACCAAGGTGCTGTATACAAAGAGCGGTGAGACCAAAGACTTTGTGATTGTGGATGCTGCAATGAACGACCTTATTCGCCCATCCCTCTATGATGCCTACCATGCGATCCAACCCGTGGTTCAGGATCAAAAAGGGATGATCATAGCCGATATCGTGGGCCCCATCTGCGAGACAGGTGACTTCCTGGCGAGGGACAGAGAGATTCCCCACGTAGAAGCAGGCAACCTCCTCGCAGTCATGAGTGCGGGTGCCTATGGGTTCACCATGTCCTCGAATTACAATTCCAGGCCGCGGGTCCCGGAGGTGATGGTCAAAGAGAAACAGTTCCACGTGGTCAGAGCCCGCGAGTCATACGAAGACCTGACCAAAGGAGAATCCATACCGTCTTTTTTAT
>JAFDFO010000361.1 GCA_019309815.1 Deltaproteobacteria bacterium | reverse complement strand
TCGGCATTTTGATAGGCAGCCCTTTCTTCCGGAGAAAGTGTCTCAAGCCTCTGGTCGTAGTAACCGGATGTGCGATCAACGGCTGACGTCATGAGGGTATATCTCCTGCGACAAACTTAAGTGCCTAGGGTGCGCTAGAGCCTGCCCTGCTCGCCCTGGCGCTACCTGATTAGGTTTATCTCCTAAGCCTGTGAGCCCGGTCTGGGCCAGGGTCTGGGCCAGGGTGCCTAAAGTTGTTGTGCAACAAAATTGCTACACAGTGAAGTTGCCGACTACAGGTTTCTGATTAACCCGAAACCTGCAACCCGCAACGCCTGTAAAGAATGACGTGAGCAAGTCTGGAAAGGACTTGCTCACGTCCTCTTGGATTATTCTGAAGGATATGTTGCGCTGAAGCTCGCCACATTTGTGAGGCCGTCAGCCTTGAAAATGGCTGAGCCCCCCTTCACATAAACTGGAAAGGAGAAATTAGGAATTCCTTCCCACCAGACTCCCAATTGCTTCAAAGCGCCCCCAGCACCAGTGCCCATGCCTTTTTCCTGGAGCTTAAACCCGCCTGTAACCAGCAGGCTTAGCAGGGATTGTCTGCCGTCAAACATGGCATGGACTCGCACCTGGTTGGTTTTTCCGGCGGGTATCCATTGCGTCTCCATGGAAGCGACCGTGTTCAAATCAAACTCCTCAAAGGCGACGGTGAACTTCAGACCTTCCATCATTACCGGATAAGGATTCGGATTTTGAATGTCAAAGACAAAGGCGAGATCCAGTGGAGCCCCGTAATCGCCGGCCTTTCCCTTGGTTGGCTCTATTTTCTTGGAGTAGTACCACCATCCCCAGTAATGGGCCACCTCTGCGGAGTTCAGGGTGACCACCGGGGTCTTAAAGTTACTCTCGGATGGCGTCGGCACCGAAGCGCAGGACACCAAAAAGGCGCCGAGGACCAGAATACTAAAACCTGTCAATATCAATGATCTCTTATGCATTTGTAACCTCCCGAATTCGAATCAAGCGCCGAATTCGAATCAAGCGTCAGGCGAGCCATCGCTTTCTTCGCTTGTAGTGTTTCACATCCCGAAAACTCTTCCTGCCCCCCACATCGGTCAGGCCGAGGTAGAAGTCTTTGATGTCAGGATTCTCCCGGAGCGTGTCAGCTGTATCGGCCATAACGATGCGGCCGTTCTCCATCACGTAAGCATACGGCGCAACGCTCAGGGCAAGTTTGGCGTTTTGCTCCACCAGGAGGATCGAAATATTCTCCTCTTGGTTGAGCCGGGTAACAATGTTGAAAATCTCATGAATGAGAAGCGGCGCCAGCCCCATGGACGGTTCGTCGAGCAGAATCAGTTTAGGATTGGTCATCAAGGCGCGACCAACTACCGTCATCTGCTGTTCTCCTCCGCTGACAAAGCCGGAGATCTCGGTGCGCTTTTCTCTGAGGCGGGGGAAGTAGTGATATACCATCTCCAGCCCCTCCTTGACGGACTTGCCGTCCCGTCGAAGGTGCGCACCCACCTTGAGGTTTTGCTCAACGGTGAGATGTTCAAAGACTCTTCGTCCTTCTATTACCTGGACAACACCCATCTTGGCGATCTTGTCAGCACCCAACCTGTCGATTCGCTTGCCCATGAACTCAATCGACCCGTCCGTGACCCCCCCGTCTTCGTGTTTCAGAAGTCCGGATACTGCCTTCAAGGTCGTACTCTTGCCCGC
Organism: Deltaproteobacteria bacterium; assembly: GCA_019309815.1. Taxonomy (GTDB): domain Bacteria; phylum Desulfobacterota; class Desulfobacteria; order Desulfobacterales. Next base: position 1,486 of record JAFDFO010000361.1, on the reverse strand, counting down.
TCCATTGGCCCCGAGGAGAGCCACAATGCCCCCCCTCGGAACTTCGATGGAAACGCCCTTGAGGACAAGGATCACCTCATGGTACTTGACCTCAATATTGTTGATGCTCAGAATCGGGTCCTGTCCTGACAAGCTTCACTCCTCCGTGGGGCTTAGGGATTACCAGCCGACCCAGTCTTCAGCCCATTTGACCGGCCAACGGCCCTTCAGATCGACTTTCTCAACCAATTGGAAGGCGCTGCCCGTCCACTCATAGATCGGCACCTGTCCTGCCACGCGATGGTCCGTAGCCGTGAAGGTTATCTGCGGTGCTCCCAAGCCTATGTCAAAGCTCCTCATGGTTTCAAAACCGTTTTTCAGGATGCTTTCGCCGCTCAGGTCTCCGGCCTTGTCCGCCCGCTTCAAGGCTTCCCACAGTATGAGGACGTCTCCCCAGCCCTGCACGGTACGGATAAGCCGTTTTTCCGGGGGGATGCCGGGATTGTATTTCTTGGCGTACGCCACTACTTTGTCCATGAGGGGGACATCTTCACCAAAAAAGGCGCAAACAGCAGCCCCCATGACGCCGTTGGCCGTTTTGCCGGCCAACCGGGGCAGGTTCTCGTCAAAACCCCAGTTGTTTACGATGTGGTCAGCGCCCAGGCCCAGGGAATAGGCGTCCCTCAGGGTGGCGGCCACTGACATGGTTGTGTTTCCGTGCCATACCACGTCAGGCTTGAATTCTTTGAGAGAAAGGACCTGGCTTTTCGTATCAATGGCAAAAAGGGACACGTCCTGGTCAGACCCTATGTCAAAGCCTAGAATCGTTGCCTGGTCCTTTATGGCTTTGATAGGTGCGCTGCAATACGGGGATGCAAACATGTAAGAGCAGGCAAGCCGCGGTTTTCTTTTGCCGAAGTCTTTGTGACTTGGCCACTTTTTGTCAAACCACGCCGTGACAGCAGCCCGGGCGTTCGTAGAATAATCCGTAGCAAAAAAGAGGTTATATGGCGTCTTCTTGGGATCTGTCAGATGGCCCGAGTAAGAGGCTGAGACATATGGCATTTTGTCCTTGGTGATCGTGGGTGACAGGGCCTCGGTATCTCCGGTTCCCCATCCGAGAACCGCTACGCACTTGAGCCTCTTAAACAGGTTGTACTTGGTAAGGGCTTCGGGCACACGGTAGCCATAGTCAAACTGGTACAGCTTGATTGGCTTGCCGTTTACGCCCCCCATGTCGTTGACATAATGCATGGCCTCGGCAATTCCCAGGGCGTAATCCTTGCCAACGTCAGACGTGGCCCCGGTCATGTCAACCAGAGACCCGATATTGATCGTTGCGGCCCCTGCAGTCGCAGAAAAGCCCACAAGGATCCCCAAGGCAAATAATGGCACACAGAGTTTAAACCACAGATTCTTAGTGTTCATATTTTCCTCCCTGTTCATTAGAAAAAAGCTTCACACAAATTGACCTTCACCTGAATCGACTCAACATCCCCCCCTTCTG
>JAFDFO010000016.1 GCA_019309815.1 Deltaproteobacteria bacterium | reverse complement strand
ACCGTTGTCCGTTCACCGCTAAAAGCATATCTTGTGGGATCACGATCCCAGTCTCCGTTGTTTCTTTCAATCTTCAATCTTCAATAGTCAATCATAGAGCCGTTGTCCGTTTTTCTGTCGTTTCAACCAGGATGAACAAACATTTGGCCTTCCGAAAACAGTGTAGGGGCGGGGTTTATCCCCGCCCGAAATTCATAGCGCCTGAGCGCGTAAACGGGCGGGGATAAACCCCGCCCCTACATTTCTGTCGAAGACAAGATTTCTCCCGGGGGTCGAAATGACATTAGGGAGGGAAAACCCACATGAGGGGCGGTGAATCTTTGCTGCGCGGCGCATAGAAAAGGGAAAAGGAGTTCTGACCTTCCAGGTAAGCACTTGGTGAACAACAAGAGGAAGCCGGCTATACCCCCCGAGCTTTTGGATCGAGTTGTTTTCTGAGTCGCTTCAGGTTGTCTGCGTCCCCAATGGTGATCACTGTATCCCCGGCTTCGAACTCTGTCCTGGATGAGGGGTTAAAGAGCATTCCCCCTGCAGCTTTCTTCACTGCTACGATGATCAGGTCGAGTTCCTGCCGGATCCCGGAGTCCTGGAGAGCCACATTGGTCAGTTTTGACGAAGGATCCACGGGCATCTCCTGCATCTGGATGTCCTGGTTGGCACCCATCAAGGCCAGATCCAGGAAGTCGGTAACTGTCGGGCTCAGTATGGTCTGGGCCATGCGGTGAGCTCCCATGCTGTATGGGCAGACAACCTTGTTGGCACCGGCGGCAAGCATCTTCTTTTCCGCCTGCTCCTCCTCTGCCCGTGCCAAAATGAACAAGTCAGGATTGAGCTGCCGGGCACTCAACGTCACATACACGTTGTCACTGTCCGTTTTCAACGCAGCGACCAGTCCCCGCGCATTTTCAACGCCTGCCATGACCAGGTTTTCTTCACTGGTAGCGTTACCCGCAACGTGCAGGATGTTTAGTTCCTGCAGCTTTGAGACCCTGTCCGGATCTTGTTCTATCAGGACAATGTCAAGGGATTCACTGGCGAGGCTGTCGTAGATAGAGCTGCCCACGCGCCCAAAACCACAAATGATGTAATGACCTTTTTGTGCACGGATCTTTTTTTCCAATTTACGCCTCCCGAGGATGTCCCTGATACGACCCTCTACCATAAACCGAATTATGCTTCCTGCGAGATAGAAGACAAAACCCACCCCCGTGACTATCAGGACCATCGTAAAGATGTGCCCTTTCGAGGACAACTTCAGAACCTCGCCGTATCCGACAGTGCTCAGGGTGATGACCGTCATGTAGAGGGCGTCTTCAAAGGTCCAGCCCTCGATAACCATGTATCCGGTGGTACCACCCGAGACTATCAGAACTGCAATGAGAATGCCGATGACAAGAAAGGGGATTCGGCCCACAATGTACCTCCTCCGTTCCCGTGAGGATATAGAGATTGCTTATAAAATTCAATATATTTTTGGGGGTCTCACATCGCACGAAACGCGCATAAGGTAAGGATGAATTTCAGAGTGGGCAGGTCGCGGTGAACGGAACCTAACGATTGATGATTTATGATTGTTGATTGGCGATTGCAAACAAACCAATGAACAATAGGATCTTAACCCCAAAAGGCATGCCGTTTAACGGTCAACGGTGAACGGCTTAGGATTGATGATTTATGATTGTTGATTGATGATTGAAAAGAAACCAACAAACAAATAGGATCTTGATCCCACAAGATATGCTTTTAACGGTTAACGGCAAACGACCCTATTGCGCGGCCGCTGAACTCACGACCTGAACACTGTACTCGCCAAACTCCTGAGGCAGGTCAGAGAACACAATCATGAAGGGGAGCACCTTGCCGGGTGTAACCTGAAAATTAGATCTTTGATCCCCGAATCTATTGCGCAACCTCGCGTCTATCGTTGCCTTGTCTGCGGCTTGGAGTTCACTGTCCGGAAAGACGTTGCCGCAGAATACCATGCTCTCCTTAACGGCCTTTCCATCCGCTGCGTAGAGAGCCCCTTTGACCATGATGAAGTTGCGTGCTGCAGGGTAGCTGTTTCTGACCTTTCCGTCGATGACAAACAGTCTGCCAGCCACAGCGTTCTCAACAAATCGGGTGCTTATGTCCTGCTCAACCACGGTTATAAGGACGTTGCCCGGGTCAACTGTTGTTGTTTCTTCGGGGCCTGTGAGGAATTCGAGATACGGTATACTGGTACCAGAACTCTTGAGATACATATACCCACCATAAGCCCCGCCGCCCAACAGACCCAGTATCAGAAGAATCATGATAGGCGCACGTATCCGTCTCTGGCGTCCCGGGCCCTTCATGGCCGAGGAAGGGGGCGCGGGTATATCCTCGGGGACTGGAGGCGGCATTTCCTCTTCGAGCTCTTCTTCTTCCTCCTCTTCCTCCTCCTCAGGTTCAAGTGCTATCTCCACAGGAGCCTCTACCTTTTCCGGGGCTGCTTCTTCAGCGGTAAATTCCTCTTCAACACCAATCTCTTCAAACGTAACCTCTTTGGGTGTTGCTTCTTCGGCATCTATCAGGTCGAAATCGAGTATTTCATCTTCCATCTCGTCGGATACCAACTCTGGTGCGTCAGCAGCCTCTTCCACGGCACGACTGATGCTCTCGAGATCGAGCTCTTCATCAAACGATTTTTCCTCAGCGGCTTCCTCCAGAGCTTCGCCAATATCCCCAACATCGAGTTCCTCCACAGGTTCGGCTTCGGCGGGCTCCTCTAAAGCTTCCCCAATCCCTTCAAGATCTAATTCCTCTTCCACAGGTTCGGCTTCAGTGGGTTCCTCTAATGCTTCGCCTATCCCTTCAAGATCCAATTCCTCTTCAACAGGCTCGGCTTCAGCAACTTCCCCAGGAGCTTCGTCAATACCTCCAAGATCAAGTTCTTCAACGGGTTCGTCCTCGGCAACCTGCTCTACCGCTTCGGCAATTGCATCGAGATCAAAGTCTTCTTCAACAGGCTCTTCTTCAGCGGGTTCTTCTATAGCATCGCTAATTTCTCCAAAATCAAGCTCTTCTTCGGCCGTTTCCTTCGGAGCTTCAGGCGGCTCTTCGGCAGCAGCCTCCTCAAATTCCGGTATAGACTCCTCGGACTCGTCTTCAAGACCAAGATCATCCGCGTCAAATATGTCTCCAGCCAGGTCTTCTTCAGTACTCGGAGAATCCACTGGCTCTTCTTTGGATTCTGTCACAGCTTCAGGCTCCCCGGGCGCATCAGGCTTGTAGACCATAAATACGTTCTCACATTCTGAGCACTTAACCTCGGAGCCTGATTCTTTAATCAGACCGTCATCAAGTTCGAAGCTTGTATCGCATTTTTCACAAGTTACGATCATTGCAGGCCCCTTTCTTTCACGGTTTTAGATGGTAGATTTCCGGTAACTCCCGATATCTCTGATCATAGTCAAGACCGTACCCCACCAGGAATCCCTCCTCAACCACATGCCCAACGTAGTCGACAGGTACCTCTACCTCACGACGCTCGGTCTTATCGATAAACGCACAAACCTTAACCGATTTGGGCTGGAATTGTTCCAGATACCTTAGCAAGAAATCAACGGTGAGGCCGGAATCAACAATGTCCTCAATGACAAGGACATCCCGGTCCTTTATATCGAGTTCTATTTCTTTGGTTGCGCGGATATTTCCAGAAGACACGTTCCCGGAATCATAGCTGGCCAGACGAATAAAATCAACCCGGACAGAAACCGTGAGTTCGCGCACCAGATCAGCCAGGAAGACAAAGACGCCGTTCAGAACACCGATCACGCAAAGATCCTTCCCGGAATAATCTTTTGATATCCGTTGAGCAAGGCTCTTCACCGTGTCTGCGATTTCAGATCTGGAGAGTACGGGAACGAGTTCTTCTGCCATAGATCCAACCTAGTGTCTTGTCCAGAAATAATTAACAAAAGTCAAAGCGAACGTGATTTATCAAATTGAAAAATCCCTACTGTTCTCAAGGCGTGAGCCGCAAATCCCAAACATGTTATGATCTTGAGGGAATAACTGCCGAGTCTGTTTTGGTCATTGGGTATTGGAATTTGTGATTTGGTTGCGGCTTGCGCCTTGAAAACAGTAGTAATTTGGTGCTTGGGATTTGGTGCTTTCCCTTTTTGGATCCTATGCGCTCTATCGAACAATCTGAGCTCATGATACGCAACACTAAAGCCCGGCTTCTGACAGCTCTTGAACAATGCTCTTCTGTTTCTTGTTAAGGCGCTTTGGAGTCTTCACAAGAATTCGAGCGTAAAGGTCTCCCCTTCGGCCCTTTTTCATTTCGGGGAGGCCGTATCCCTTCATGCGCAGTTTGGTTTGATGTTGTGTTCCAGCAGGTATCTTCATATTCAATTCTTTGCCGTCCACAGTGGGGACTTTTGTCTGTGTCCCCAGAAGAGCCTCCGTTAACTTGATTTCCCGGTCGATAAACAGATCATGGCCAACCAGGCTGAAGGTGGGATCATCAAGTACCTTGGCTTGCACATAGAGGTCTCCCGGTGGCCCGCCAAAGGCCCCCGGCTGCCCTTTGCCGGCAATTCGAAGTTTCTTTCCGCTCACCATCCCCTTGGGCAGCTTGACCTTGATCTTCCGCGTTTTACCACCCCCCTCCAGGGCAATCATCTTGGTTGCACCGTGGAGCACTTCCTGGAGGGTTACGGGGAGTTCATACACGAGGTCTGGGCCTTTGGCTTGAGCCTGTCTGCCGGCGGTACGCGAAGTGAAGGGGTCTCCCCCAAAGCCGAACGAAAACCCGCGACCAGGACCACCGCTGCCCATAAAGATGTTCCCGAAATTGCTGTTCTCGAATCCGAACTCCCGAAAGATGTCGCCAAAATTGACACTACTGAATATGTCTTCTTGTGAGTATCGCTGCCGGAAATCAGAAGCACCAAATGTGTCATACTGTTTACGCTTCTCTTTGTCACTCAGAACAGCATAGGCTTCGCTGATTTTCTTGAACTTCTCTTCGGCCGACTTGTCCCCTTTGTTGCGATCCGGATGGTATTTCATGGCGAGCTTGCGATAAGCCTTTTTGATCTCATTCTCACTCGCCTTTTTGTTTACCCCTAATAGCTTGTAGTAATCGGTTTCAGGCACCTAGGAATCCTTTTGTGGAGAGACATGGCATGACATAATAAGATGTGTTATACGCAGGGTAGATACAACTAATTCCCCTGCAATGTCAAGGAAATATGAGGCTGTACAACGGGTTCAAACGTCATGTATCCGTCTATAGATAGAGGATTTCCGGACAAGCTCTCTTCAGGTGCCGTCCAAAAAGGCCTCACCACTGAGTGGCTTGGCCAACAGCCGATCTTCTGCTTTGGTGTCGTTGAGACGACCAACATCGAAGCGAACCGCCTGGCACGAGAAGGGAGGCCGGAAGGGACATTGGTAGTCGCTGATGCACAGACCAAGGGGCGGGGCCGCCTGAGGCGCTCCTGGGTCTCTCCTCCGGGAACCGGATTGTATCTCTCGGTCGTGCTTAGGCCAACGTGTGCTCCGGACCGCTTTCCTGCGCTCACATTAACGGCAGGGGTGGCCACCGCTGCTGCCATTCAGCAGATGGGTTTGGTGCCTCAGCTCAAGTGGCCGAACGATATCCTGATTTCCGGCAAGAAAGTGGGAGGTATCCTGACAGAGGCTGTCTTCGACAAGAAACAGATCGACTTTGCCATTCTTGGCATCGGTATCAACGTGAACACGGCAGCAGAGGAGTTTCCGGTCTCTTTCAGAAACCAGGCAACCTCCCTCAGGCTCAGCCTCGGCAAGCCGGTGTCGCGGGTCGCGCTTCTTCAGAACTTGCTCATTAAGTTCGAGCATTACTACGGGTTGTTCTCTGAGGGAGATTTTGGTTCCATAATTCACAGCTGGTCTGAACTGGACAGTACTTTGGGAAGAGAGGTCGAGGTATCTCTTCCAGAAAGCCGACTTCTCGGCGTGGCTGAAGCTGTGGAGCCGGACGGCACGCTGTTGGTCCGAGACAAAACAAACCGTCTGCACAGAATTGTCGCTGGGGATGTGGTGCACTGCCGTACGGCTCCGTTGACCGTTGACCGTTCACCGTTCACCGAATAGCCACTTGCTTCAGGGCCTCAACTCACGGCTTGAAGGGAACTGTTTCGGGGGTATTTTTCAATTTTCAATCTTCAATTTTCAATTCACGAGTCATTCGCGAGTGCTTGACTTTTCTATGTTTTTGATGTTATTTGAAGCGTTTTAGAATCAAACAACGGCTCTGGGATTGACTATTGATGATTGTTGATTGGCGATTGAAAAGCAACGAACACTAGAATCGTGATCCCGCAAGATATGCTTTTAACGGTCAACGGTGGACGGACAACAGAAGAACGGACAACGGACAATGAGAAAGGAGCATTAACGTGGACATTGTTGTCTTGCTCAAGCAGGTGCCTGATACGGAGGCTTTGATCCAGATTGCTGACGACAAGACCTCTATCAGGACAGAAGATGTCAAATGGGTCATCAACCCTTACGATGAGCTTGCTGTCGAAGAAGCCCTTCGCATCAAGGAGAAGGATGGCGGCAAAGTAACCATACTCACTGCGGGGCCTGAGCGGGCTGTGGAGTCTATCCGCACAGCGTTGGCCATGGGTGCGGACGAAGGGATCCTGATCGACGATCCGGCTGCCCGGGGGAGTGACGCTCTTGGCACAGCCAAGATGTTGGCCGCTGCCCTGAAGAAGACGGGTTATGATCTCATCATAGCGGGTCAACGGGCAGTGGATGATGATGGATATCAGGTTCCGGCTGCTGTTGCCGAATTGCTTGAGATTCCCCAGATCGCCATGGTGATCAAGAAAGAGATCGCCGACGGCAAAATCACGTGTGAGCGCACGGTTGAGGGAGGGACGATGGTCGTGGAGGCTGACCTCCCTGCCCTTTTCACCACCCAGCGAGGAATCAACGAGCCCCGATACGCATCACTACCAGGCATCATGAAAGCCAAGAAAAAGCCGCTGACCACTATGACCCTGGCTGATCTTGGGGTGGGCGCAGGCGAGGTTGGCGAGGCTCAGGCAAAGTGCAAAATTCAAGAGATGTCCTTTCCCGAGGAGAGGGTATCTGGAAAGATCATAGAAGGGGAATCAGCTGAGGCCAAGGCGGCTGAGTTGGTGAGACTACTCGCCGAAGAAGCGAAGGTGATTTGAACAGAGGGGATCCATCTGAATTGGCAGGCAGGAATGTTGGCCCGATGACTTATTTCCTACACCTGAATCTCGAAATCCGAAATTCGAAATCCGAAACAAATCCGAAATCCGAATTACCAAATGTCCCAAACAGTACTAATTTTAGCTTCGAACGGTTTCGGTCATTTGAATTTTGGAAATTTGAAAATTGTTTCGTGCTTCGATATTCGAATTTCGGATTTACAATTCCAGGTTTCTCTATCAGTCCCTCATAGACTGACGACGGATTACTGAAGACGAAAAAGAGGAGATAAACATGCCACAAGGTGTTCTGGTATTTGCAGAGCAGGTCGAAGGGAGCTTTCGCAAGATCGCTTATGAGGCTGTGAGTGAGGGAAGGCGACTGGCTGATACTCTTGGCGAAGCGGTCACGGCTGTTGTGCTCGGTTCCGGCATCGAGGGGATGGCCGGAGAGCTGGGGAAATACGGCGCTGACAAGGTTCTGGCGGGTGATGATCCGGCCTTGGTCGACTACGCCCCCGAGACTTATTCCAATGTCCTTCTTGACATTATCAAGGCGAACGACCCCAGAATTCTGCTGGTTGGCGCTTCAAGCCTGGGCAAAGACCTGGCTGCCCGGCTGGCTGCCCGCCTGGAGGCCGGCCTTGCCATGGATTGCATTGCTCTGGAAGTGGACGGAGACACGGTCAGTGCCACGAGACCTATGTACGGTGGCAAGGTGCTTGCCAAGGTGGCCCTCGAGGGGGTCCCGCAGGTGGTAGCAATACGTCCCAATGTCATGGAAATCGCGGAGGTTCCAAAGGGAGGAGATACCGAAAAGGTTGAAGTAAACATAGGGATTCCCAGGACGCGAATTGTGGAGAAGAAGCTGGAAGCTGCGGCCAAAGCAGATTTGACAGAGGCCGATGTTGTTGTGTCCGGTGGTCGCGGCATGGGAAGCTCTGATTTCAGCCTGCTTGAGGAGCTGGCCCAGATTCTGGGCGGCACGGTGGGGGCGTCAAGGTCTGCGGTAGACGAAGGCTGGCGTCCACACTCAGATCAGGTAGGCCAGACCGGCAAGGTAGTCTCTCCGAGTCTTTACATTGCTTGCGGCATCTCCGGAGCAATTCAGCACCTGGCAGGGATGGGAGCGTCCAAGTACATTGTAGCCATCAACAAAGATCCAGAAGCGCCGATCTTCAAGAAGGTCGACTACGGTATCGTGGAGGATCTCTTTGTGGCGGTTCCGGCTGTCATAGATGAGCTGAAGAAACGGAAAGGGTAATCCCGACTGGACGATTCGTATTGGCAATGAGGAGCAAGGCAGAGAGATTGCCTTGCTCTTTGTTTTTTGGATTGTTATTTGTTCTTCGTTGTTTTTTGTTCGTAAACACCCCACTAATAACCTACTGATGACGAATAACAATTAACCGATAACGAATGACATTTTTCAATCTTCATTTTTCAATCTTCAATATATGAGAATCCACTTCATCAGCCTAGGCTGTCCCCGAAATCTTGTGGACACCGAAATCATGCTTGGTCAACTCATAGAAGCAGGCCATACGATCCTCTCTGACCCCTCAGGGGCGGACTGTGTGGTGGTGAATACGTGCAGTTTTATCGAGCCTGCTGTCGACGAATCGATCGATGTCATCCTGGAGATGGGAGAATGGAAAAAGCAGACCGACGGCGGGAGACTGATTGTGGCGGGCTGCCTTCCCCAGCGCTACGGCGCGGATCTTATCAAAACCCTTCCAGAGGTCGATGTCTTCCTCGGCACTGGAGGCTTTGACCGCATCGTGCTGGCGGCAGAGGGATCACTGAACGGGAAACGTGTCGTGTTGCCAAATCCCGGGCGGGCTCCCGTCCAGGACTCGTCTCTCCCGAGGTTCCAGACGACACCCTCCCACACAGCTTATCTGAAGATCGCTGAAGGTTGTTCCAGCCGATGCACTTACTGCATCATTCCCAAACTGAGAGGACCCCACAGAAGTCGTCCCATGCAAGAGGTACTTTCCGAGGCCCGCTTCCTTGTGGAGTCAGGGGTCAAGGAGCTCATACTCGTGGCCCAGAACACCGCAGCCTACGGGAGAGACCTCGGCCTGGATAATGGACTGGCACATCTGTTGGAAGCGTTGACGCGTATTTCCGGGTTGGCATGGATTCGTGTGCTCTACGGCCATCCAGACTACATGTCGGACGCTCTTATAGAAGTAATCGGTTCGCACCGCCAGCTCTGTTCATATTTTGATATTCCTGTCCAGCACATCAGCGAGCCAATCCTCAAGCGTATGGGACGACACTATGACAGTTCGACCATCTTTGAGTTGTTTGAGCGCATTCGAAATAAGGTCCCTGATGCTGCGCTGCGGACCACATTGCTGGTAGGTTTTCCGGGAGAGTCTGATGATGATTTCGAACGCCTCCTGAATCTGGTTGAAAGGGTTCGCTTTGACCATCTGGGTGCGTTTGTCTATTCTGATAACAAGGACCTCCCATCAAGCGCGTTGAGCAATCACGTCCCAGAGGTCACCAAACAGGAGAGACTTGACCTTCTCATGTTACTGCAGCGTGACATTTCCAAGGACAATAGCCAGCAGTACGTCGGCAAAACCCTCCAGGTTCTCATCGACGGCCCGGTGGAAGGGACCGATGCTCTCAGGGGACGCACCTGCTTTCAGGCACCTGAAATCGACGGCATGGTGTATGTCAGTAGAAAGGGTGCTGAGCCGGACGCTTTTGCTCGTGTTCGGATTACCGAAGCCGGCGAATATGATTTGAGAGGAGTAATCGCATGAAGGGTCTGAAAGAGCAGATCCTGGGATCAGTCCGCCAGGACGTGGACGACATCGAGGTGGCCTTGACGGAAAATCTTCAACCCCATCTTCCCCTGGTTTCCCAAGTGGCCAAGTACATCATGTTCAGCGGGGGCAAAAGAATTCGCCCGCTTCTGATGGTACTCTCAGCACGGCTGTGTGGCTACAAGGGAGACTATGACAAAACCCTGTCGGTGGTGTTCGAGTATCTTCACGCGGCCACCCTGCTTCACGATGACGTGGTTGACGACGCCGATGTCCGGCGCGGAAACCCCGTTGCCCATTCGATCTGGGGTGCTCCCGCAACAGTCCTGGTTGGAGACTTTCTCTTAGCACGCTCCATTGCGATTGCAGCGGAAACAGACTCAGTCCCCATCATTGACGTCCTTGCCCATACCACGGCTCAGATGTCCGAGGGAGAAATACACCAGCTGTTGCACCGTGGGGATCTTGCCACTGGTGAAACAGACTACATGGAAATAATAGGGCGTAAGACAGCCTTCCTGATTCAATCGGCATGTCGGGTAGGGGCTTTGCTCGCAGAAGCGCCGGCCGAACAGGTAGAGGCGTTGTCCGAATATGGCTACAGCTTGGGGATTTCATTCCAGATGGCTGACGATCTCCTCGACTACACTGCGGACACCGCGGTTTTGGGAAAGCCCATAGGAACAGATCTCAAGGAAGGAAAGCTCACTCTTCCTATCATCTGCGCGCTGCAACGCGCCACGCAGGAAGACCGTAGTCGTATGGAAATCATTGTTCGAGACACAGACGTTACAGAAAAGGATTTTGAGGCGGTGGTGGAACTGATCAGACAATACGGCGGTATCGAATACACCATGGAGCGGGCCCAGGAACACATTGATCAGGCAAAGAAACGTCTCAACATATTCGAACCCTCACAAACCAGGACCCTCCTGGAACAGCTTGCCGACTACGTGCTGGTTCGGCAAGTGTAGCTCCGGCTGTTCGGCGGGCGCACAGCGCATAGCGCATAGCGCATGGCGTTAAGCCAAAGCCAAAAAGAATCTGTTGTTTTTCAATCGTCAATCTTCAATCATCAATAGTCAATCCTAGCGCACTTACTTGTCAGATGTTTCTTTTTCCAAGACCAACAGCCCAACCAGGGTATGGCCCGCGAATCGACCCTCTTCCTGCTTGGCAATATGCTTGATCTCCGTCTTTAGGCGTACCCTTTTATGCGTCACATCAACCGGGTAATACTGCATCTTGAGTACACTACCAACCGTCAAATGCTTCAATAGATCAGAATCGTTTCTGACCAAGACACAAAGCCCATGTTCTGACAAGTTCCATATCTTGAACTGATATACGAACTCAGTACCCGGCGAAAAGAGCTCCACACTGTAGTACTTGTCTATTTCAACCCGCGGTTCAGCCCTTCTTTCTTTCCGCTTGGCCATGACCGTATTCTCCTTGAACAGCTTCGAACTGTTCTCTGCGCCATCCATTCCTGTCTAACAGTTTGCCCTACAGTATGTCAAATGAACGGAATAAAGACTGGAGTGGAGTAACAAACAGCTGGAGTATTGGAGTACTGGAGTGTTGGAGTACTGGAAAAGACCCAAACCCCCTCACCATTTCTTTTGAAAATCCAATACTCCATCACTCCATTACTCCGGCCCTAAAGAGCGAATGTCTCCAGCATTTCGTGTAGGTTATTCGGCCCTGGCGGATTATTCGCAAAAAAGCTTGTTGACATGTGCCAAATATTGTGGTTTAGTGTTTGAACTTGTTTAAAATTGTTCTTGTGTGAGGATGTATTATGCGTTTGTTACTGGTTGGGCTTTTGCTTCTTCTTGGGCTTCTTGAGGGAGGAGTCTGCCTGCGGTAACTCACGTAAGATCTGGATTTTGACGAGCCGCAGGCGGAAAAGCCTGCGGCTTTTTTTGTGTAAAAAGCAGTATGGGGAGTATCAACTTAACTGGAGTATTGGAGTGTTGGAATAATGGAGTATTGAAAGCACCAAATCACAAACCTCTCTGATCTGGCGGGCGATAGCCCTTAACCCTGTTTTGGTCATTGGATATTGGAATTTGGTGCTTGGAATTTGGAATTTCTGTAGTTGATGCTTGACCAGGTGGAGACAAGCAAAGAAAAGGCGGGTATTTCAATCTCTAAGGAGGAGAACATGGAAAAGATCTACATTTTTGACACTACACTGAGAGACGGCGAACAGATTCCCGGAGCGTGCCTTAATCCAAGAGAAAAGGTGGAGATCGCTTTGCAGCTCGCACGCTTGGGCGTGGATGCCATCGAGGCCGGGTTTCCGATATCATCTCCTGGCGATTTTGAGGCTGTGAAGACGATCGCCGAAAAGGTTAAGGGACCAACGATCGTGGCGTTAGCGCGTGCCGTCCGCGAAGATATTGAAACAGCCTGGAACGCAATAAAAGATGCCGAGAAACCACGTATTCACGTGTTTTTGCCATCATCCGATATTCATATCCAGAAGAAGTTTGGTACAGACCGAACAAAGCAATTGGAGAGAGGGCTTGAGGCCTTGAAATATGCCAGGTCACTGTGTCCTGATATAGAATACTCCCCTGAAGACGCTTCAAGGACCGATCCAGAGTATCTGGTTAAGGTCGTGGAGCAGGTCATCGCCGCTGGTGCCACCGTCGTGAATATCCCTGACACGGTTGGCTATGCCGTCCCTCCTCAGTTTGGCCAGGTCATTGCCAATCTGAAGGAAAAGGTGAAAGGCATCGACAACATCGTAATCAGCGTGCATTGCCATAATGATCTGGGGCTTGCCACAGCAAATACCCTGGAGGCCGTAGAAAAAGGGGCAAGACAGGTGGAGTGTACCGTGAACGGCCTCGGGGAGAGGGCTGGAAACGCGTCTCTGGAAGAACTCGTCATGGCCATTAGGACCCGGAAGGATTATTTCCAGTTCTTCACCGACATCAACACCCCAGAGATTATGAAGACCAGCCAGCTTGTGAGTCGGCTGATGGGCATGCCGGTGCAGGCCAACAAGGCCATTGTCGGAGCCAACGCCTTTGCCCACTCGTCGGGCATTCACCAGGACGGCATCCTCAAAGACCGTTCCACGTATGAAGTGATCCGGCCGGAAGACGTGGGCATCACAGCCCACGCCATGGTCCTTACGGCAAGATCGGGCAGGCACGCCCTCAAACACAAGATCTCCGAAATGGGCTATGATGTGCAAGAAGAGGAGTTTGAAGCGATCTACAAACAGTTCCTGTCTGTCGCGGACAAGAAGAAGCGGATCTACGACGAAGACGTCGCTGTTATCGTTCAGGACGTCATTTTTGCCCACTTGGATGAAGAAAAACGATACAGCCTTGAATCATACAAGGTAACCACTGGTAACGGCGAGACTCCTGAGGCGCGTGTGCGACTGCGAAGGGACGAGGTCATCTTGGAGGCCAGCTCTGAGGGTGACGGACCTATAGACGCTATCTTCAAGGCGATTGACAAGGTTGTGGGCACCTTTCACAAGCTTGAAGACTTCCAGGTGAGGGCTGTAACGGAGACCAAAGAGGCCATGGGTGTTGCAACAGTACGCGTACTTCGCGACGATTATCGTGCCCTTGGTCGGGGGTCGAGCACAGACATCCTCAAAGCAAGCGCTAGGGCGTATGTCCAGGCCATCAACCGGCTCCACTGGATGGTGAAGCGCAACGCCGACACCGCCAAGGCAAAAGAAAGCGCCTAGGCGTCTTGTCCCAGAAATAATTTGCAAAAGTGAAAGCAAACATGATCTCTGCATTGAGTCGTTAGGAGGTAAGTTCGAAGCACGAAATCCGTACTGTTCTCAAGGCGACAGCCGCAAATTCGAAACAAATCCGAAATTCGAATTTTCTAATGTTCTAAACAGGTCCTTGTAGTGTTTCGGTCATTTGAATTTTGGTCATTGCGGCTCACGCCTTGAGAACAGTACGGGTTTGTTTAGGATTTCGTGCTTCGGATTTCGGATTTATGAGATCCGTCTTTGGGAGTCCTGGACTATCTTGGAAATAATGTGAGTTATTCAACAGACATGACACTAGGGTTCCCGAACTGTGCCGCCCCCACCATGCCCATCCCTCTTTGTAATCCTATTTTTTCATTGATAAATTCGGTGACTCTTGGTATGGGACGAAAATCTGGATGGTTTGAAAGACGTGCTGCGGTGTGACCTGTTTCACACCCATTGAGTGACCTGGTTCATTGATCAAAACTCCATACAGATCTATTATTGTGTAGACCTGAAAACACGAGCACCCACCAACAATCCTTTGGCTTTTTCTGAGGCTTTTTCTGTAAGCCGATGCACAGTAAGCATTCCGACTATAACCCATAGGCTTCCATGAAAAATACTACTGCAAGACATCTTGCTTGTCGCGCTTTGCATGTCACCCTTTTCAGTTTCATCCTGTTTGGGTGTGCCGGGGTAGACACCAAGAAGACTCCCACGGCCTCACAAATCGAAATTTCCTTCAAGGGAACCCACGACATTGATCCGTACATGGAAGCCCACATGCCCCGAACCGTAGCCGTGCTTCCTTTTGTCGACCGCTCCACGAGTCAGGAGGGTTTTGAGACGGTTCGGAGGGGGTTTTATAACCATTTCAGCGGACTTCCCTACACCGATGTCGAGCTTTACCAGGTGGACCGCCTTTTGCGGAAAGCGGGACTCACTGATCCCGAAGTCATCGCCAACACCCCCCCTCAGAAACTGGGAGAGATTCTGAACGTGGACGCTGTGATCGTGGGTGATGTGTCGAACTTTGACAAGTTCTATGCCGTGCTCTATTCACAGGTCGCCGTAGGGGCAAAGATCGAGATGTTCGATACCGAGAGTGGGAACTTTCTGTGGAGCGGGGAACATGTGACCAGGAAGCATGAAGGCGGAATCTCAACTTCCCCCGTGGGGATTGTCGCCGCTGTCGTGTCCACAGCTATGAATATGCGGGACATTCAGCTTCTCAGGGCGTGCGATGATCTGTTCCGAGGCATGGTCACGACAATTCCCGTGCCCACGATCGCTGAGGTAACCCGTCCCCCCCTCGTTGCCCTTCTCACCCAGGACAGCAAGGGCCTCCCCAAGAAGGCCGGGGATGAGATAAAGGTGGTAATCCAGGGGGATCCGAAGATGCAGGCAAGCTTTGACATCGGAACCTTCAAGCGGGGCATTGACATGGTCGAGGTGGAGCCGGGTGGCTACCTGGGAACCTACACGGTCGTTCCGGGGGACAACATAAGCGAGGCCCTTGTAACGGGATATCTTTCGGATGGTTCGGGAAATACAACAAAATGGATCGATCCTATTGGCTCGGTAACGATTGACACGACACCTCCGGAAAGGCCCGAAGCGTTGACAACCGTCGGCCGTGACGGGATGGTCATGCTAAATTGGGCCGGGAATGCCGAAGCTGACCTTGCCGGCTATCGGGTCTATCGAAGTCAGACCCCCCTTTCGGGCTTTGATGTCGTGGGCCGCACCGAATTCAACCACTATAAGAATGAAGGTGTTTCCAACCTGCAGGAGTACTACTTCAAACTATCAGCGGTGGACCAGGCCGGCAATGAGAGCAAGTCGACCGATGCCGTGATGGGTATCGCTGTGCCACCCGGCCCCACACCACTGTCAGGAGTGGTTACGGAAGATACGGTCTGGTATGCGGGTGCAAGCCCGTATGTGCTCGAAGGGCCGGTAACCGTCCAGGACAAGGCCACCTTAACGATTGAGCCCGGAACGATTGTCCAATCCGGGGGGGGCGGGCTTCTCATCGAGGGTGGTGTGCGCGCTCTCGGCAATGCAACCCACCTTATCGTTTTCGAAGGTGTGGATCACCAGGCCTGGGATGGGATATCCTTTTACAATGTCAAGAGCAGGACCAATGTGGTGGAGTCCTGCAGAATCCGAGATGCCAAGGTTGGGATCACGTGCCGATCCTCTTCGCCGGTCCTCAGAAACTGCGAATTCATCGACAATACAGACGGCATCAGAGTCATGGGAGCATTCTCAGAACCAGAGATAATTAATAACACCATCCACAAGAACGGTGGCACCGGACTCGTAGTGGAGGAAGGGGCAAAACCCACGATTGATGAGAACACCATTCGTGAAAACGCAAAGGGGGGGGTGTTGATTCAGGGTGCGGCACCCCTCATTACCCATAACACGATCGTTCAAAACGACACATGGGGTATCCGCGTGGATCTGGGTCGCCCCAAAATCAGCGGTAACAACATACATGACAATGCGCCTTACGACATGGTGGGCTCCATGTCTGGTGAACCTCTCACTGCCTTGGACAACTGGTGGGGAACGGCCAACGGGCCTGACATCCTTACGCGCATTAAGGGGCGTATCAACATCGCCAGCGTTCTGGACGGCCCTTATCCTGCAGGGAAAAGCACAGGGCTTCCGATCCTTGCGGGGCCATTGGGCGGCAAGATCGGAGCAGATGTCTTCCTGACCCTCTCGAACAGTCCGTATACGATTGAAAAGGATGTCGTGGTAAACGGTGGGGCCACCCTGTATGTTGAACCAGGCGTCAGGCTGCTATTCGATCAGAAGACCTCGATCATCTTGGAAGATGGAGGGGTCGTGGCCCAGGGAAAAAGAGACCGGCCCATTCTCTTTACATCATCCGGGGCCTCACCTTCAGCCGGAGACTACCTGAACGCAGTTCGCTTCGCGGGGCGTACCAAGGTAAGCAGTTTCTTCAAGTACTGTGTGATGACTCATGCCACTACCGCCCTTGATGTGCATTACGGGTCGCCTGAAATAACCTACTGCCATGTTGCCAACAATGCCCAAAGCGGGATTGCATGTCGCAACGATGCAGCCCCCAAGATTTCGTACAGCACAATCAAACGTAACATGGGGACCGGGGGGATTGAGTGTGTGGGCGTGTCAAAGCCGAAGATCAATCACAACAATATTGTGGAAAATGCGGTAGGTATCCAGGCCTTCTCCACAATTATGATAGATGCGCGAAACAACTGGTGGGGCCAGGCCCCGCCGGACGCGAATCTGATCTGGGGAGAGAATGTCAATATAGAACCGTGGCTAACAGGACCCGAAGATAAAGCATTTGCGATTGATGATTGATGGTTGAATGCGGAGTGCGGAATGCGGAATCGAAGAAGCTCAATCAACAATCATAAATCATAAATCATAAATAGATGATCTAGAATGGATAGACGAAATTTCCTAAAGTGGATGGGAAAGGGTTTCGTGGGAGCATCGGGCATCTTTCTTTGCCCGAGCGGTGTCGCCTGGGGAAAGTCAGGCTTTGACTATGCCCTGGAGGGACAGAACCTGATTGCGGCCAAGCGCTTTGCCGAAGCCAAGGATGTGCTGAAAGAAGCTGTTCGCCTGGACCCAAAAAGCGACTGGGCGCAGGGCCTTCTTGGGCGTGCATACTATGGGCTTGGCCAGAGAGCGGAAGCCGTATCGGCTTTCAGGGAAGCGGTACGGCTGAACCCGAACGACACCTACTCGCGCATGATGATCGAGATTATCACTCAAAAGCCGATAGACAGACCGGACAAGCCTGTGCGGCCCCCGACTCCCTTGGAGAAAGCAGCCAGGGCTGAAGAAGAGGCCATGCTCGGCCAACTGCGCTCCGACGGCGGGCTAGCCTATCAGGTAAAACGGGTGGTGATTGACGCCGGTCACGGCGGGTTTGATCCGGGCGCGGTAGGGCCCACGGGCCTCAAGG
>JAFDFO010000360.1 GCA_019309815.1 Deltaproteobacteria bacterium | reverse complement strand
ACTTGGTTGCGTGAGTGCCTGCTGCCATACCGCCGCCAATGATAGCTGCAGCAAGTGAAATTGCGGGGTTTACGTCACCAACTGCACCAGCTGCCAGGAGGGCACCTGCCGGAACACGGATAAAGGTGTGGAACGTATCCCAGCCAGTGTCAACGCCCGGTATCTTATCAGCCACAAATTCGATGACATA
Organism: Deltaproteobacteria bacterium; assembly: GCA_019309815.1. Lineage (GTDB taxonomy): Bacteria > Desulfobacterota > Desulfobacteria > Desulfobacterales. The sequence goes on along the minus strand of JAFDFO010000360.1, from coordinate 2,004 downwards.
CATGAAACCTGCTGCGGCGATGACAGCGGGATGTGTGAGAACTTGCAGATCGGGCGGCAACGCCATGTTGCCCGTGGCGCCGAGCAATCCCAACACAAGGATCGTGGCATAGAGGTTGATGCCGCTGGCCCAAGCTACGCCCATGGTGAGTGCTATGGTGCTGGCTACCTGGTCAAGTGGACCCATTTTTTTAAACCTCGGTTAAGGGTTTGCTTTATTGCTATTTCTTATTTAATATTTCGGGCGTGTTGTTTATGCAACAGGGTTTATGCAACATTAGCATCCATGTTGTGTCTAATGTCAAGGCCTGACCGCTGCTTTACTCTTTTTTGTCAATAGCCTACAGGTTACCGCCAGTGATCCAATGCGTTTGCGTAGTATGACAGGATGTCAACCGATTCGGCGTTTGCCCTGAACAACCCGTCTGATTCATCTACCATTCGCCTCAGTTTGAGCATGTCGAATGCTCCCGTTACCGCTTGTTCCGCCCCTCTCGTCGGAATATGAACAGGTGCGCCGCGTGCTTGCAGTTCCTCCATGAGGTGATGCACGTGTGCTTTTACGTCAAAGTCATTCAGCCAACGTTCACGCACTTCCAGCAAAACGCTGGCCACCAGAGAGACTGGAAGGACCGGAATATTGTTCTGGATGGAGGCCATGAGCTGATTGCAAAGGTCTTGGACCAGAGTGAATCGGGCGTCACGATCCATCTTGCTGAAGTCGACGCCGTGGCGGCGACTGAACTCACGGGCAGAGATCGGGGACGCAAAGTTGACACATGCGAAGCCGAAACGCTGCCACCTGTTAAAGGCTCTGAGCATAAGGTTGCGCCAGAGGAATCCGGTGGTCGTCTTAAACACAAACCACCTGCTTCGCTTTTCCGCGAGGGGGTCCAGGGTACGAATCAGGCTCCGGTCTTCAAATGTCCTGTCGTAGTTAAGCCCCACGGGAATGAAGACAATGTCCCGATCCGTTTCTCCTTCAAAACCGCGCAACATGTAGTCGATGATTCCGAGTTTAGGTGGCCTCAGTTTGCCATCACGACTCAAGCCGCCTTCGAGAAAAACCGCCTGACACACCCCCTCCTTCGTGGCCATATGAATGTAACGTTCCAACACACGGCGGTATAGAGGATTGCGGGACTTCCTTCGAACGAAATAGGCGCCCGTGGCCTTGAGGAGTGTTTGTAGTGGCCAGATTCTCGCCCATTCGCCCGCGGCATAAGAGAGAGTGGTTCTCTCTGCTACCAGGAATGAGATCAAGAAATAGTCCATGTTGCTACGGTGGTTCATAATGAAGACGACGGTGGAATTGGGATCAATGGAGGCCAACTGCTCATTATCGATACGGTCAACGCGGACCCAGTATAGCAGTCTCGCAATATTTTTTGCGAACCAGTAAGCGATCCTAAAATAGATGTAGGCATTAAAGGAAGGCACAATTTCTTTGGCATAGGTAATAACTTTTGCCTGAGCAACTTCCCGAGGCATATCCTGCTCTAGGGCGTACGTCTGCATGGTTTCGATGACTTGGCTGTCGTACACCAGCCGATCAATGAGTACCTGCCGTTTCGTGAGCTGGAAAGGCCTGATCTCGATGTCCAGGCGGGTGCCGATCTCATCCAACACGCGGTTGACTCGGCGCCGAAAGAACCAGCGAACACTCGGAATGAAGATCCGTTCCAGAATTGCCCATGCAGCTACAAAAAGAAGCAAAAAAAGGACCCAGACGGATATGGTGACTTGATCTGTCATGCTGCAAAATCCTTCAGGACGGCGGGATCAGGATGCTCAATCGTGAGTTCTTGACGGCTGGCATGTGCTATTCTCGACTGTGATCAAACTTGCCATGCTCAAGGAACTGAGCTACCTGAGCCAGCACATCGGGATTCTTCATAATAAAGGTGTGGGTGCTCGGAACAACGAGAAAATCCGTCATTTCCCTCAACTTTGCCCGTTCCACAGAGACTTTGCCGTCATCCGGTCCCGGAATGAGCGACGATAA
>JAFDFO010000359.1 GCA_019309815.1 Deltaproteobacteria bacterium | reverse complement strand
AGCTATCCTAAGATTCACAAGTGTGTTGGATGCGACTGTATTTTCACCGCTGTGTGCTGCTGCGGTGTATGGACCCCACCAAGTTGGTCTCAGAACTACCTTAAACCCATCTAACAAATTGGCGTAATTTTTGCATAAAATACGGTTAATATATTCGTCCAAAAGCGGTAGTTTGTAGAGGAAGAACGGATGACGAAACTATCAACCATTTCCAAAACAACCCTCCTGATGGCACTCCTTGCCTTCGCATGGAGCCTATTTGGCGGCAATGCGGCCCTCGCATTTGACTTTCACGACGACACAGCTCACGGAAACGCCGATTTCGGGGTCCATCGCAGATACGCACCATACCCGCAAGGCGACTGCACCCATTGCCACGACACCTTTGACGAAGCTATTTGCGGCAATCCCTTGATGCTGTTCAGCACGCCCCTGTACACACAGCAAAACATCGGCTTCTGCATTGAATGCCACAAGGCAATTGGAAATTCAGCGCAAGGAGAAGAACTAGTAGACACGATGCCTAACCAGTACAGCTACAGCACAAAGTTTGGGGGAGGCACAGACACCTGTCCCGCTCATATCAAGCAGGCCTTCAATTTCGTTAAGGAAAACGGTAATTCCAGGCCAGCGCTGTGCAGTTCGAACGACGGTTCGGCCCACCACTTGACATCAATCCGAAATTTCTTGCAGAGCAGGTGGGGCTTTAGTGACTCTCTGGATGAGATTAATCCCTGTGACGGGTGCCATAATCCCCACAAGGCGCAACAGCATGACTACCCCGTGGGGGCGATGGGGACATCCCCAATTTCACTCCCGAGCACCCATGACGGCACCTGGGATGTTTGGGGGGCGGCAGCGAGCGAAAGGATGGACACCTATCTCGTCGGCAGTGAGATATATATGGCGCCCTACTACTACAACGCCGGGGGAAAACATGAGCCCGAGAAGAACTATACCAATGATGGTTCCAATTTGCCCGACTACGTGACCTTCTGTACGGACTGTCACAACAGCTCAACAGTGATCTACAGTGAAGAACTGGACAGAGACCTTTACCAGTTTGATTGGGCTACGGAGAAGCACGGAGGCGGGGCCGCGAGCGACAATACTAACTACTACGATCTCAGGAGTCCCTATTCCGAGAGCCAATCCGGCATGTATGTCCTGTCCTGCACGGATTGTCATGAGCCACATGGATCGCCGAACAGCTTCCTTACCAGGAAGTGGGTGAACGGATCTACGGCTAGCCTGATCGAAGGGAGCCCGAATGATTGGAGGACTTGGTGCCGTAGATGCCACAACCAGATGTCGCATCTTCCTGAAGACGGGCCCCATGACACAGCGTTAGGGTGTACGACATGTCATCCACTCATTCAGGACCCGCCCGGAGTAGGTTATAATTGCTATAGCCCTAGCCTTGGCTGCCACCGTCACGGATCCGGGCTCGGTGGATTGTAGGGTATTTTCGTGAGCTGAGGCTTGCGCTGAATAAGAAGCGTGATTATCTTTTCTTTATTATGTTGAGGGTAATAACAAGGGGGCACGTGAAACAGATTATGCAGCCAAAAATGCCATATTCCCGTGTCACACTCTTCATTGCTGCAGCGCTGTTGGTGTGGGCACTCGGCTACGCAGGTCCAGGCACAGCGTACGGTTTCACCAATTCAGCGCATGGTGACAACGCAGAGGGTGTGAATCGCAAGAACGTTGTGCTGGATCCAGATCACCCGGATGCCTATGACATAGGAGAGTGTGCCCACTGCCATGACACCTTTGACGACTCTATTTGCGGCGTAAATGACCTCATGCTGTTCAGTACCCAGTACTTTTGCGTTCAGTGCCACCAGTACCCCGGGAATTCTCACCAGGAGGACATGCCCTACCAAGGCTGTTACAGCTACAAGTTTGGAGGAGACACAACCATCACCTGCCCGTCGAGCGTGAAGTCGGCCTTTATATTCATAAACCAGACTACAGGTCAGCCTGTGTCCAATTGTGGTTCAAATAACGGTTCGGCCCATTGACGACATCAACCTGTGTGAGGGGTGTCACAATCCCCATAAGGCTCAGCGCCATGATTATCCTTTGGGCAGCCAGGGCGCTTCTCCAATCTCCCGTCCCAGTATGCATGACGGCGATTGGGATGTGTATGGAGCGGATCCCAGTGAGAGGATGGACAGTTATGCCAGCCCTAAGACGTATCTGGCACCGTATTATGTGGCTGAGTGGGGGGGACATTATGAACCCGATGGCGGAAGTCAACAGTATGGCGCCAACATGCCGGATTATGTGACCTTTTGTACAGACTGTCACAACGACTCAAACGATATTTTCAGCACTCAACTTGGAAGATACCTTCACAAGTTCAGCTGGGATACCGAAAAACATGGACGGGCGGCTGCCACCGATGGTGGTGGTTACACCGATTTCTGGTATCCGTACTATGATAACCAGAGCGGCAATTACGTGCTCTCCTGCACTGATTGCCATGAACCGCATGGCTCCCCCAATCCCTTTCTTATAAGGCAAACGGTTAACGAACGCACGGCTTCCATTCCAGGAGGGAATGGGGAATGGGCAGATCTGTGCGAGAATTGTCATATGCATCGTGGCAGATCTGTGCGAGAATTGTCATATGCATCGTAGCCATAGTCAGAATCCTCCTGACTACGGCCCCCACTACAAGATAGTGCAACAAGGCTATTGTAGCGTATGCCATATCCCGGGAGACGGCAACCATCCGTGTACCAATTGCCACTATCATGGCGGGAGTTTTACTACGCCCGCGGGCACGTACAAAACATTTTGAAAAGAAGCAGACAATGCAAATGGTAACATCCAGAGCGAAACGTTTGTCCACCACAGTTTCCATCGTTGCCAAAACAATTGTGAACTGGTCAAGGCAGCTCAACAATCTGTTGGGATAAGGAGGGCAGTCCCATGCAATTACGAAAGATATCTCCACTCAAAAGAGCGTCATTGTATACCATCGTTTTATCTCTGTCCTTCATATTTGCCTGGCAAGTGACTGTCCATGCCGCCACCACGGTTATTTTTGGCGACAACACTGGTGACGACTTTCCTGGAACTGTTGAAGATGCTCTCATCCGGGAAGTAACCAGTTTTTACAACTACGGAGGGATGGCAACTATTCCTGTTGGAGAAGAGGATGATCTGGGGGTGACCAGTCGGTCACTCATCCGTTTTAAGAACATAGATAACAATCTTCCGGATGGCGCGGT
>JAFDFO010000122.1 GCA_019309815.1 Deltaproteobacteria bacterium | reverse complement strand
CGGGCTCGCTTCAGGTGCCAAAGGAGATTCGGTATGGCAATCGTAGCCAGAAGGCCGATGACCGCAAGAACCGTCATGAGTTCAATCAGAGAAAAGCCCTTTTCCTTCTTCTTCCTTAGCATTTATGACACCTACCGTTTCCTTGTGGGGGACGTTTCTCTTGTGCAGTACACAATGCCAATACTCAACCGGTCAGTCAAGCCCAAATCCACCGCCAAAAAAACGAAGCAGCAACAATATATCGATACCATTGCAACGGGTTGTCTCAGAGCGGGGCTGTCGAAATCTGTCACCTTGCCGAGTTAGTTGATAGGCTATTCTTTCCTTCGTTTTTTGCGGCTAACGCCTTGAAAGCAGTATGGCCCTTCGGGTCTGCCGATTTCACCGGATCTTCTTTGTTGGTGGGCACTTGAAGTACCTTAGTACGTCGGCGCACCCACCGCCGCGAATCTCCGGCAAACCTGACAGACGGTGGATCCGGGCAAGGGGAATGTGCGTCTGGCGATCCAGTGTCAGTCAATCATGTGCTGGGATTATTGGATTTCATTCACCAATAATCTTCACCAGGGCCCTCTTTTTCCTTCGACCGTCAAACTCTCCATAGAAGATCTGTTCCCAGGTCCCAAAATCGAGCCTCCCACCTGTTACTGCAACTACCACCTCACGACCCATAACCTGTCTCTTCATGTGGGCATCGGCGTTGTCCTCCCCAACATTATGACGATACTGAGAAACCGGTTCATGAGGGGCAAGCTTTTCGAGCCACACATCGTAATCGTGGTGAAGTCCGGATTCATCATCATTTATGAACACAGAAGCCGTAATATGCATAGCGTTTACAAGCACAAATCCTTCCGCGACTCCACTTTCTGTGAGGCATTCTTCAACCTGGGGGGTAATATTGATAAAGGCCCTTCTCGCGGGTACGTTGAACCACAGTTCTTTCCGGTAACTTTTCATCTTTGTTTGTCCTCCTTATGACATTATCCGTACTTAACTTGCTGTTGCGTCACTTCCATGGCCTGAAGTCTTCGTTCGTCATTTATAGCAAAAAGACGGCCCTCGCCGCAACTCTTTGGCCAGGCCGTTGCCCCCGCCCTGAAAGTGGCGGTGGAGTGTACCCATTTGCCGCAACGTGTGGGGGTTTTCTCCTTGACACAAAAGCAAGTCCTTACCTATATTTAATTCCGCAAACGTTTATTCGAAGAGAGAAATCCCACATATGCTTCGGGCAGTGTATTCATGACCGATAAGGCACATACGGAACATGCCTACTAAAGAGGATAGCAGAGTAGCCGTCAACAAAGCCTTGGATGAAAGTCTGGAGGACGACGATTTCTACTGCCGAAGAAGTCGCAGCCTGCTATGTACCATGGGCCTTGAGGCGGATGCAGTTACTTCGATGCTAGCCGAACATAAATCCAGCGTCAAATACGGCTACGATATCTCCCCAGCCACACTCTCCCATTTGCTGGCGCTTGCCAAGACAAAAGACGAAGGGGCGCCACTCAAAAGGCTTATTGAATCGCCGTTTTTCTTCGTGAAGGCCTGTTGGTTGTATGAACATTCGCCTTATTTCCTCTTCTACGATGAGGGTCAGTCGGAGGCGCGTGACTCTTCGATCATGGAGTTCGCCAGACGATATGAGAGCCATTTCCTAAAGCACAGGGCAAACACTGACACTTGGAGCGAGTTGAAGAACCCCAAACGCGTCCGGGTTACAACATTTTGGGAAAGTAACATCTTTGATCCAGTACTGTTATTAGAAAAAGCGAAAGACCAGAATATTGAAGGTATTGAGCTAAGTATTGATTTCCATCCATTTAACTGTACAACGCTGCTTCCGGAGGAACTGAGCAAAGAAAAGCGAGAAGAGATAAGAGAAGCCTGTCAGAAAAGCGGCGTCAAGATTGATGTTCACACACCAATCGTTGGCCCCTATACTCCCTCGCCAGATCCTGCAAGAGGAAAACAGCGATTTTTTGACCCTGCACAATGTCTCAATGTGATGTATGAAACTGTTGAGTTAGCAAAGGACATTGGAGCGGGTTCTGTCGTGGTTCACCTGATTGATCCTTCTAAATTAGGAGCGTTAGTGAAGTTAACCGAGCAGGCAGCGGGAAGCGATGTGAGGGTCACTCTTGAGAACTATCCGGCCAACGTAAGACAAACGTCCGATGTCTTTATTGGCTGCATAGAGGAAGTCTACAACGCCCTCCCCAAGGAAGTGAGGGAGAGAAATTTTGGAATTACTTTGGATGTAGGTCACTTCAACATAGAGGGCGAAGACCCCTTAGTGGCTTCAGAGAGAATTGGTAAGTTTTGCCGGGACAACAGCCTCTATTTTCGCCTTCATGCGACTGACAATTACGGCGATTTACTTTTCAGCCCGCCGGCACACAGTGCCGATGTACACGGGAACGTCTCGGGTCGGGGGATAAACAATGCAGTCATCATCAAACTCTTGAGAAGCATGGGGCATCACTTTGATGCCGTTGCCGAACAAATCCAACCGCTTTCATCCGATGACATTGCAACTATTGATGGGGCTCAGTCGTGTTCTATCGAAGAAACGTACGAGGGTTTTGTTGAAAAGGGGAAGGAGACATTAACTCTGGCAGAGTTAGGCCCCTTCATAGAACCGGAGATCATCAAAGAAAGATCCTACCAGTTCCTGGCAGGCATGGAGGGGATCGCGGCCCTGAGAGAATACCTGGTGTACAGAAAGATCCAGGATAAAAAGCATTTATCAATTGATGAGGCGAAAAGGATAACGCAAGACTTTATGAAGATGCCGGAAAAGATCAAAATTGACCTAACTACATACATTGACGATCTGTTGCTACCCATTCAGAGTGAAACAGGTGTCATACAGAAGAGCGAGCTTGACCTGATCTGCCAGAACATCAGTGGAGCTGTGTTTTCGACAATTAACACCGAGCATCTCAATCAGATTTTTTCACAAGCCAAAGTGTACCAAGACGGAGATGTAATCTGCGAGCAAAACAAGCCTGGTCAAGAGATGTATTTTGTGAAAGAGGGAAGCGTTACTGTGTGGCTCGACGAATCTCTTGTAGCATCGTTGGGACCTGGGGAGATATTTGGCGAAATAAGCCTTTTCTATAACGTCAACAGGTCAGCTACCATTAGAGCCGCTGGTAAGAAGACAAGGCTGGGGGTATTGACTCGGGAGGCCCTGGAGATCTTGTTCAGAGACAATCAGTCTCATGCCCGTGAGCTGATTTACAGACTGTTCAAAATTCTGCCGGGCAGACTGAGAAACTTGAATGACAAGTATAAGGCTGCAATCTCGGCCTTGCATCTGATTGCCGGTCGTGAGGAACGGGAGGTTCCTCATATTGATGACATTCAGATGGGAGGTAAATTAGAACAGTCTGATTTGTTTCCTGTCCTGTCTGAAGATGAGGTGAGTAGGATTAGTCATGAAGTAAAGGAGTTTGAAGCAGATCGACTCATTTTTTCGGAAGGGGACAAGGGAGACGGGGGCTATTTTATTTTGGACGGGAAGGTAAAAGTGATCAGTTCGTCTCCGGAATTCAAAGAAATCATCCTTGGAGAGTTAGGCAAAGGAGAGATATTTGGTGAAATGTCTTTGATAGACAAGAAGCCAAGGTCAGCTAGCATCGTGACCCTTACGCCCTGCAAAGTGGGCTATATTGCCATGGACACCTTCAATGAGTTTGTAGAGAGCAAGTCTGAGCTGGCTTTTCGTTTGATGGGTTTTATCTGCTTGTCGCTTTTCCGGCATATCCTCCGATTGGACATGCTCTACTCGGATGTGAAACGAGAGGCAAGGGCAGTTTGAATAAGTGAAGGAATGCTGTTATCAGAATTCTGCCTGACAAAGAGACCACAAAGGCTTGTCCGTTTGGTTATGTCGTGAGGTGGTGTTGTGTCTACCAAAGTGAGCCATAAAGAATTAAAAGACAGGGTCAGGGAACTGGAACAGGAAGCCCTTCAGCGTAGACGCACGGAGGAGGAACTGCGGGAAAGCAGTCGACGCCTGCGGGTTGCTTACGAACAATCCATCGTCTACGCACAGCATCTCAATGAAGAAATTGCTGAACGGAAGCGAATGGAAGAGGCCCTGCAGGAGAGTGAGGAACGCTTTCGGACGGTGGCGGACTTCTCTTACGACTGGGAGTACTGGATCGGGCCCGACGGGGGGGCCGTGTACGTTTCGCCGTCGTGTGAACGGATTACGGGATATCGTCAGGATGAATTTCATGAGAACCCCGGGTTAATCGAGAAAATCAGCCACCCTGAGGATCGTAAGTTGATTGCGGGTCATTTGAAATTAGAGATGGAGAGTAAAGAGGGCCTGTCCATGGACTTTCGCATCATTACTCACAGCGGAGAAGAGCGTTGGATAGCTCATGTTTGTCAGCCGGTGTATGGTGCTGAAGGGAATTTGCTCGGACGACGGGCTACGAACCGTGACATTACCAAGCGCAAGCGTGCAGAAGAGGAGCGCGAGAAACTGGTGCAGGAACTTCAAGATGCACTGGCCGAGGTTAAGGCGCTGAGTGGACTATTGCCAATATGTGCATCCTGCAAGAAGATAAGAGATGACCAGGGTTATTGGACACAACTTGAAGCCTATATTCGGGATCATTCCGAAGCGGAATTCAGTCACAGCATATGTCCGGAGTGTAGAGAGAAGCTCTATGGGAAGTCATAGAAAGGAAGCGATTCGGGGGCTCGTATCTCCATGCAGAGCCACTTCTATGCCATTAACGACAGTGTGAAGATGGCTATGTTTCCTGTGATGTGTATAGTGATAGGAACCAACAAGGAGCCTTCAATCTCATAGGCGATAGCAAAGAGTATGCCCCCCACCACCTGTGGCACGAAGACTCCGTGAGAAATAGAGTGAGCCAGTACAAAAAATAGTGTGCTCAACGTCAGCGCCACCATCATCCCCCATCGCCGAAAGAAACCGTAGAGTATTCCCCTGAAAAAGACCTCTTCAGCTATCGGCCCCACTATTCCACCGATCAGAAAAAAAAGTACAATATTCCTCGGCTCTTTTGGCAGGCGGGCGTGGATGAGGGCCATTATGTTGATACCGGCCATATACAATACGGCAAAAACAAGCAAGACGACGATGCCGAAACCGACTGACCAGATCAGCCCCTTCTTAAACCCGGCAACCATCTCAGATGTTACTAAGCCTATGGAAGATATGCCTTGTCCCCAAATCATGAGAAAGAGTATTACCAGAGTGACTTCAAGGAGACGGGCCGCACCCAGGGCTATGATTGAGTCAAATGGCTGCTTTGGAAGGACGAGCCTCATCGCACACTCAACAGCAATGATGATTCCAATCGATGTGATCAGCGCTTTTGTTTGGACCTGTTCTGCTTCCATCCGAGCTTCCTTAAAGCCTTGTATGCATACCATTGGTTATACCAGTTGTCTGACGCTTCGATTCTTGTCATGATTTCCTTAATGGCCCTCCGGTCCCCCCTCTTGCCCAAGGCATAAAAAGCCATGGAGACTACGTTTGGACTCGGGTCATCCAGAAAGGCGATCAGATCATCATAGGTTTCAGATTGCCGGCTGACTCCTAAAGCCCTTGCCAGCCAGTATCGCTCAGCAATATGGGGACTGGCCCGCATCTCCTGATAAGTCCTGAAGGTGGCCACGTCCATTGGCTGGTCCTGCATGATTTTCAAGGCTGCAACCCTGTCCTGCCACCGTTCTGATTCTAGAGCTTTTGATAAATTCTGCACATCAAGTTCTTTGGCCTTACTAAGATGAACAGGAATGAGTAAGAGTATGCCGAACAAAAAACAAAAGGCTGTAGCAATGACGGAGGAAGTTCTTGGGGTTAGAAACAGGCTCAATGCGGCGCACATCAGTGCTTGAAAGACGACATACAAGGCGACGGGAAATCCAACCAAAAGGGAGAGAAAGGTGAACTGACGAAAGAAAATGTATGTGTCGATCTTGGAGGAAAATTCCCTCAGCACTTCGCTTGGACGGGAGAAGAAATCCTGGAGAGTGATGCGCAGAACGGTTGCCCCCTTGTTCTGCAAGAGAAGCTCTTTACCCTCCTGCGCGACGTGGAGGTCAACTGCTTTATGTGTGTCTACGTTCAGGTAGTCATGGTTGCGTAGGGCCTTCTCCAAAGACTGGTGTGTGGATTCTTGCTTGATGGCTTCAAGGTTGCACGTCTTGAGAGTCTTGTCACTCAGGGGCTTAAAGACCTCTGCAGGGTAGAAGGTATATTCATAGTAAAAATTATTTATCATTCTTCCCAGGGGATTAGATAAGAGGAGGTTGTCTCTGATATCGACAAACATGTAGTTGCCCAGTTGAGATGCCCACACCAGTGCCAGAAGGATGATAGGAACAAAGTGAATGATTCCGTTTAACCAGGCCTTCTTGGTCCCTTCGCGGGTCCATCGCAATGTCACTGCGAAGACAACAGGGGGGATGATAAGAAAATACGAGGTGACCATGGGGCAAAGACCCCCACGATTTATATAGACAAGACATCCTAACCAGAGCAGCAA
>JAFDFO010000358.1 GCA_019309815.1 Deltaproteobacteria bacterium | reverse complement strand
GGAACAGCCGGCGTGGTGCAAAAGAGACCGATCTTTACACCGGGGGTTCCAAAGAGCGTGCCTTCTTCGGCCACAGCCAGATCACATGCAGCCACAAGCTGACAGCCGGCTGCTGTTGCAACGCCGTGCACCTGGGCGATGACCGGCTGCGGAAGGCGCTGGATCTTCTCCATGACGTCCACACACGTTTCAAAGATGGCATTGTAGTATGTCACCTCGTGATTGACCAACTGCGAGATATCATGACCTGAACAAAAGACCTTGCCCTCTCCTTTGTTGATAACGACCCTCACATCTTCGCCGCTCCTTATCGCTGTGAGCAAAGCACTCAACTCTTGCAGCAGTTCTAAAGAAAGAGCATTCCTTTTCTCGGGCCGGTTCAGCGTAATGATACCGACCGGACCCTCTGAGGCGAACTTCAGATACTCGTAGCTCATGTTTTCCTCCAGCTATGAAAGGCCTTAGCGTTTAGTCATTTCTAAGCACAGCTCAACGACTCAACTGTTGGGCGAAACAAACACGACCGCGCCCATGGGAAGTACAGAACACCTTTTGCCGCGTGTTTCCGCTGCACCCTGATCTTCGTCCAGGATGTCTTCAGGAGATTCCCTGCCCGTATCTATGATGCGAAACCAATGTTTTCCTTCCTTAAGCGGTGGAACTTGAAAGCTGTGCTTCACCTTGTCGCCATTTAAGGCTACGTAAAAATCGTCATCCCTTCTCTCGTGGGGTAGTTCAGACCCGTCTAGCATAAAGGCAAGAACCCTGGAGCGTCCGGACCAGTCCGGCTTGTTCAATGTAAGGCCGTGCCAGCTTACATCGGGGTGTCTATCGAAGTTTGTGTCTTCACCGGTCAGAAAATGGGACCTGCGAAACACGGGATGTCGGTTCCTCAGCGCGATGATTTTCTGAAAAAACCTCAGCAAGCCTGCATTCGTTTCTGCCAGGTTCCAGTCGACCCAGCTGGTCTCATTGTCCTGGCAATAGGGATTGTTGTTTCCCTGCTGGGTTCGGCCAAACTCGTCACCAGCCAGGATCATGGGCACGCCGTGGGAGACCATGAGGATGGTTGCAAACGTCTTCATCCGGCGCAACCTCAGGGCATGCACCAAAGGGTCATTTGTGGCGCCTTCAACACCGCTGTTTGAGCTGTAGTTCTGGTCGGTCCCGTCTTGGTTGCCTTCGCCGTTTTCCTGGTTGTGCTTGTGTTCGTAAGAGACCAGGTCGTAGAGCGTAAAACCGTCATGGCAGGTTATGTAGTTAATGCTGTTGTACGGACGCCGCCCGCTTCCCTGATAGAGATCAGAGCTCCCTCCAATGCGGGTGGCCAATACCGGCACCATGCCGGGTTCACCCCGGACAAATCGTCTGACGTCGTTCTTGTAGTGGTCGTTCCACTCTGCCCAGCGTCCCGGAAACCCTCCCACCTGATTGATCTGCGCATCCCACGCCTCGGCGATGATCTTGGTTTGGGCAAGCACCGGGTCCTGTTCTATGACATCGACGAGTGTGCGGCCTGGCAGAAACTCACCTTTGTCATCCCTTCGGAGGACGGACGCCAGGTCAAAACGAAATCCGTCCACATGCATTTCCAGAACCCAGTACCGAAGGCAATCCAAGATAAAAGCTTGAACCACAGGATGGTTACAGTTGACTGTGTTTCCACAGCCCGAGAGATTCAGGTATTCTTTTGATTCCGGATCCAGACAGTAGTAGACCACATTGTCGAGTCCCCGAAAGCTGATGACCGGCCCGCTTGAGTCTCCCTCTGCCGTGTGATTGAAGACGACGTCAATGAGGACCTCCAGGCCTGAACCATGGAAAGCCTTGACCATCTCTTTGAATTCTCTCACCTGGTTTCCGTCCCAACCATCTGAGGCATAGGACGCCTTGGGGGCAAAGAAGGCCATGGTACTGTATCCCCAGAAGTTCTTCAGTTGCTCTCCGGTTTTGGGATTGAGACTCATGAACCGTGTATCCCCGCACGTGAAGCTCGTAGATGACGCTGTCTTTCAGGGGCAGATTGAGCGGGCGATCGCCTTCCCAGTCAAAGTCATCTGCAACAATGCAGCAAGGCCGCTGACCCACCCCCTGGCCCCAGACTTCCCCGCCTTCCAGGGCCCGGGCATACGGGTCAAGGAGAATATGCTTTCTGTTGAACCAGTGTCCTTCACCTGTGGGCTCATAGGGCCCGTCCGCTTTGTACCCATATCGGAGGGATGGGTCTAACCCGACGACAAAGATGTGCCAGATATCGCCGGTCCTGTTGATATCAGGGGCCAGCGGAATTTCAGCAACGGGTTTTGGGTTTGCTTTCTCAAGGAGGACGAGCGTGAGGGATGTGGCATGCCGCGAGAAGACGGAGAAGTTTACGCCTTCCGGAGCAACAGTGGCCCCAAGGGGGAGCGGCCGGCCTGGTTTGGTTTTCCACGTTTCCAAATTGCTATGACTGTCTCAATGGATAGACATTAAGTGGCTTTGCCGCCATTCTTACGTTGGTAGTCATTGGTCATTTGTTCTGGCACGGGACAAATAGTGATGGCCTAAGGGCTTTGTGTCCGAAAACGCAACTTGATTGCTGCACCGGCGTCGAGCACCAGACTCAAGAGGGCAGGGACCATGAAAATCGTGAATACGGTGGAGACCAGAAGACCGCCAACAATAACGCTCCCAAGGCCTCGGTAGAACTCTGAACCGGCTCCGGGGAAAAGAACCAGCGGGAGCATCCCGAAAACGCTTGTTACGGAACTCATGTAGATGGGCCGAATGCGGCTGCGAACCGACTCCCGAATCGCCTCCCTGGAGGGCATGTTGCTGTCGCGTATATTGTTGAGGGTCTGGTGGACAATGAGAATCGCATTATTGACCACAATGCCTATCAGGATCACAAAACCGAGCATGGTGATGACGTCCAGGGGCTGAGGGGCGATGAA
>JAFDFO010000357.1 GCA_019309815.1 Deltaproteobacteria bacterium | reverse complement strand
GGACTCGCCCACATCAAATGTCTGGCCCACGGTAACACCTTCTCTTTCTCCACGGTTGATATAAACCTTGCTCCCCTTTACCAAGATCACCGACCCCGTCCACGGAACATCATCAAGCATGGAAACCAGAAAGCAAACCCCCTCATCGACAGCTTGTTCAATTGCTTTGCCTGAGTTAGTCTTCTTGAAGCCTCCCACATCACCGGAAAAGCCGCCCCTGGCGGCACCGAGGCGCAGCCCCTTTTTACTGACTTTTCCATAGCACTTCTTAGATGCCATCACTTGTCCGGTGCTAGAGTCAACGATGTACATAACCACATTGATTTCTGCGGTGTTTCCCTTCATCCCGACCCTAAAACCCTTGATATTGAAGTCGCCGCCACCACCACCTGTCTCTTCTGAGAAATGGGTAATATCACCTTTGACAAGTAATTGGGCGGGTGTCATCTGTCCGATTGTTACCAACCGTCCGGTCTGATTGAGGCTGTCGGTGAGTATGGCCCCCCAGGCATCTCCAAGGTTCCACTGTCCCCTCCAGTTGGATCGATTCTCAAATTGCGACACGGCTATGCTGTAACGCAGGCCACCCTCTGCAGCAACACACTGCCCGGCAGGCACGAGGCTCGAGACCAAGAGGACCCCAAGAGTCAATGTCAGCAAGTTTCTACTCATTTCTTCCCCTCCTCGTCTGTATTCGTCCAGAATTTGTATAACGGATTAGAATAAGGTTGGTTAGGTGTACGGATTACGCCGAAGAACATAGTGGAATGAGCCATTGGTGTCAAGCCAGAAAGGATTACAGCCTGCTATAGCCCGAACACTGTGGGCTGAACTCTCAAGCCATTGCACCGGCGGTGTGGTTATGAATGAAGTACTCCAACTCAGATCTCTGGTCGCGCGTCAATTTTCCAAACTGAACGCCACTTTGCCTCATGACCAAAGAAACAAAAGAGCCCTGCTTGGCTTCAAAATCCGAAACAGTTTCAAGCGGAACGTCGTCCAAACAAAAACCGTTGTCAATGAAGATCTTTGACTCGGTCTTCATCCTCGACGGCTTACGACTGCCGATATAACGAAACGCAAGGCCTCCCATGCTCATGTTAACAATTTGGCCGAGCTTCAAAGAATAGGGCCCGAGCGCAACAAATGCACCGTTCCAGGCTTGGAATCGCTTATGCTTCCTTCGCTCAACCTGTTGTTTGGTATTTATCATGGCACAAGGGCTATGCTGAGTTTGGGGTTTGGGTTGTCTGCTATTCCCTTTCAAGACAACACCTCCCGATTGTCGACAGGATGACAATAAGAGAACCGCAGGTTTAGAAGTATTTCTTCTTTTGCTTTCGCCTTAAGGCTTCATCGATCTTTTTATTCAAAGCAGTAATCTGGAACTGCATTCCAAGTACAAGAACCAGAAGGAACACAATTAGGACCAACGTCAGCGTATTCATAGTAAACCTCCACCTAAATAGGGGTGTATAACCTTGGATGGTGTCTGTGCCCAGGGCTTGCGTGCTGTTGGGACCCACTCTGGTAGGCGACAGATCAATTTGTAAACATAACACGTTCGATGAAAAAAAACAAACAGATACGCACTTCGTACCTGAAACACATGTGGAGCGTTCCCACCCTCGCGCGAAGAGTTCCGCCTTGAGGCGGCACTTCGTGTGCAAAGGAGCCAGCAGGTCAAGATGCCAACACAAAAACCCCCGATACAACGGGTCGTGTTGTGCCCCCTACCTAGAAATTGCACTTAAGTACTTGATATTATCAAGGGTGGTGCCGAAGGGGAGAATGGAGGGGGGAACGTGATGTCAGCTACTTACATTAGTAAAAGGAGGCTTAAAAGGTCGGGGATCGGTAAGGGTTTGCACCCTATACGCACCCATTTGCCGCGCTTTGCAGGGGTTGCTCGCACCCTGTCCATGTTAGAGTGAGGCTTCCTTCGGGTTTTCGGGGTGTGGCGGGCACAGAAAAAGGCACACTTGAGCGATCGGACTTTTAGTCCGCAGCTCCTTGTCCCATCGTGTTGACAAGGGGGCGCTCCTATACAGGATTCAGCCGAAAGAAGAAAGCAGCCGAGAGTATTCAGGCAGCCGGTCTATTCTCTTTCTTATAGAAATGAGCCAAGATAGCAAGAAGCAAGAAAGTATTGGCTCCCAACATTGCGGAGGCTGCTGACATTCCCCCTGGAATTAATAAACCAAAAACTGAAGGCTTAGAAATAAACCTTCCAAGGAATGCGTAGATGATTAACAAGACGCCTAGTACTGCGAAAACGTGGGGTACTATGTTAAATATCTTCATCGTCTCACCTCCCTCTACCCAAACTATAGTACGGGACAGGATAGTTGCCAGTACAATACCTTAACCCATTCGACCGTTCAAGTGAATATGTGAGGAGACAAAAAAAGGCAGACTTTGGAGTGGGTGATCCCAGTGGTCACCCTCTTTTTTTATTGAAGATTGTACGCACATATCATGGCATTTTGAGGGTGGGCTGAACTATAGATACTATGACATTATCCTAAATTTGGCTCGTTTTGCGATAAATTGGCTAATCTTGAGAAAAGCCAAATCCTTGATTTATACGGTTTATTTGGAAGGCGAAGGCAGGATGCAAAATAGCTATCTTTGCATTCTAAAAGCCCTCTCTAATACAGATGTATTGC
>JAFDFO010000356.1 GCA_019309815.1 Deltaproteobacteria bacterium | reverse complement strand
ATCTACGCAGAATGCGGCGGACTGATGTATTTGGGTGAGAGCCTCGTGTTTGGCGGGGTGACATACCCCATGGTCGGCGTGTTTCCAGTGGTTTTCGGGTTTTCAAAGCGACCCGAAGGGCACGGATACACCGTCTATGAGGTGGAAAAGGCCAATCCCTATTTTGAAACCGGTCTTGAGATCCGAGGGCATGAGTTTCATTACTCAAGTGTTTTGAGCTGGAAGGGACAATCAGAGGACCTCGCTTTTCAAGTAACACGGGGGGTGGGGTTTGCAGGCAAGCGTGACGGTCTTTGCTACAAGAATACCCTTGCCACCTATTCCCATGTGCATGCCCTGGGAACCCCTTCCTGGGCCAAGGCGATGGTTGCGGCCAGCATTTCCTACCGCGATTCCCTTCCGTCATCTACCGAGAAGTAGCCGGAACAAAAAAATGGGGCAAGGCCTGAAATGGTCCTTACCCCATTCTCAGTGTTTCTTTGTTTATTATTATTTCGCGGGATGGCACTCCTTGCACGATGTGGGGCCGGTTGGCTTGGCCTCTTTCTTCAACGCCTTATGGCACCCTGCGCAGTTTTCATGAATCGCTGAATAGTAGTACTTCTGGATCTTCTCCTTTTTGCTCATCTTGGGCGCGTCTTTTCCAGTCGCCGCCTTGGCCTCACTATGGCAAGCGTCGCACTTCTGGACCGCATCACCCTCTTTCCATGTGTTCTTGCCGTCCGTGTACACATGGTGACAATCGGCACAGGCGATCTTGTAATCCACATTGTGTTTCTTGTGGGTAAACGTGACCAGACCCTTCTTGTGCGTCGGGAAAAGCTTTGATTCCATGGTCATGGTCTCAGCGCACTCCTGAGTGGCATTAACAACTGCAAACAGAAACACCACACTCATGGCTGCGACTGCCAATACTAACATTGATCTCTTCATAAGCTGCTTTCACCCCCTTTCAGAATTAAGTCCAAAAATAGTGAAAATGACTCTATTCGAAGGTCGCTCTTTTACCAAAAATTAGGTTGAGTGTCAAGGAGAAAACCCCTTATCCGGTGCTTCCCTGGGGCTCCTTGGCATCCTTTTTTACCGCCTTTTTTCCGAACACTCTGGCGCCTACAATGCTCACTTCATAGAGCAGAATCAGCGGCCCTGCCATCAGGATCTGTGTGATCACATCCGGCGGCGTCAGGATGGATGCAAAGACAAAGAACAGCAGTATGGCATACTTACGCTTGGCCTTCAGGAAAGGGACATCCACGATGCCGAGTTTGGCCAGGAAGGTTATAAAAAGAGGTAACTCAAAGACGATGCCAAAGGCGAAAAGGAGCTTGGCTGAAAAGCCCAAATATTCCTTCATGGAAGGGAGGGGCCTGACATAATCAGATGCAAATCCCATGAAGAATTTGAATCCAAACGGAAAGACAACGAAGTAGCCGAAGAGGGCCCCGCCAACAAAAAAAATGGAGGAGAGAAACACGATAGGCAGAACGAACCGCTTTTCCTTGTCATAAAGCCCGGGTGCAATGAACATCCAGAGTTGGTACGTGATGACAGGTATTGCAAGAAGAACCCCTGCCAGGAAGGCGACTTTGAGATAGGTAAAAAAAGCCTCCGGGAGCCCGGTGTAGATGAGTTTTTCCTCCGGAGGCATGGCAGAAAGAAGGGGCATCATAAGGATTTCAAAGAGTCGTCGTGAGAAGATGTAGCTGATGACAAAGCCGACGCCGATTGCGGAGAAACATATTATCAGGCGCCTGCGGAGCTCCTCCAGGTGAGCAGTGAAGGGGAGTTTTTCGTTGTCACCCATTGCTTGCGGGGTCCTTCAATCCAGAATCCTTTTCAGGCTTGTCCTCGGCAGGCTCTCCTGCGGGCTTCGTTGCATCGTTTTCAACGGCGTGCTCGAGATCGTAATCTGCGACGGCATCCGGTTCCTGCTTGGCCGTTTCCGTCACGGACTTTCGCACGGTGTCTTCAAGATCGTCCTTGACCTCTCGCAATGTGTCTCTCGCCTCCCGCAGGTCATTGTCTACGTCAATGTTCTCCTTGAACTCCTGTGTGGCCTTCTTGAACTCGGCGATACCCCGGCCAAGAGACTTGGCGATTTCCGGGAGTTTCTTGGGGTGGCGATTTCCGGGAGTTTCTTGGGGCCAAGGACAATGAGCGCGACAGCCAGAATCACGATAATCTCTGGCATCCCCATGCCAAACATGCGTAACTCCTCTAAATAAGGGCTGGTTTTCCGTACAAAAACTGCGTTAACGTATATTGATATCTTCACCTAGTGTCAAGGCATATCCAAACCGTAAGGTGTTCCCTTTTAAGCGGCGGGTTTCCCTGCCTTTACCGCCTGCGGCGATAATTCTGTTGACAACGCACACGCCCTTTCCTATGAAAGCAACTGGGCCGGAGTGGTGAAACTGGTAGACGCAGAGGACTCAAAATCCTCCGGACCTTGCGTCCGTGTCGGTTCGATTCCGACCTCCGGCACCATAAAAATGCCCGCGAACAAAGGGGCC
>JAFDFO010000121.1 GCA_019309815.1 Deltaproteobacteria bacterium | reverse complement strand
CGTGCGGCGAGACAGGCAAATATGGTTTTACTATTAGAGTCCTGCCGAGCAGCCGAGAACTGGAAACACCCTATACGGCCGGTTTGGTTATCTGGGCGGACGAGCAGGCGATTGTGTGAATGTTGACCCTCTTCACGGATGATTGGCCGGTCACGTACCTCTCGATGTCCCTGTCCGCAGTCCAGGCAGAAATTAACAGTCAATGATTTGCCGAACGGGCTTTCCCTATGTCGGCTTCAACCACCACTTCTGCACTTGGTCTGCATCTATCTTGGTTCGGGTAGAGAGGAACACTTCTGAGGTGCGTTGAGTTGTTAGAATGTCCTTGTCAGGAACCTTTCGTCACTCATGGATTCGATCTCTTTCAAGGAGGGAAGATTGAGACAGCGCTCGGCAAACCGGAGTACTTGTAAATAGTCAAAACGCAACCCCATTGACTCGAAGTAGGTTTCTAGGACCCTCTTGGGTCTAAGCTGTGCGTAACGACACGGGGTACTGAGGATGGGTATGGAGGCGGCCCGAATAATGCGGACGACCTCCTGCGTGTTGTATGCTAGCACAGGCCTATAAATGGTGAGCCCACTTTCCATTTTCAACAGCGGGTAGAAGCGCTGTCCTACCTCGGCAAACCTCATTTGACCTGCTATCCTGTGTTCTGTACCTGGTTCGGCAAATTCGACCGCCGTCACGCACTCCAAACAATAGCTGACGAGATCCCAAAGGGTATAGGCAGTTATCAGCACCAGTTTTTCTGAGTCGGGGGATCTATTGCTTGTCAATTGATATAGCCCACGTCTCCGCGTCTGCTGACAAACGACGCACGGGTCATCATCATGTTCTAGGGAATCGTCGGACTCGTTCACCTCATGCCAATGGATCTTCACGCCTCTGTCTTTCCAGAACGTGTCGATTCTACTCACCACTGACATTGTATATCTGTGTCTTGGAAAAGTGCCACACAAAACCTCAAATTCAAATTTGAATTCCTTGCTGGCTGCAAACAAGAGTTGGAGCGCTAAGGATGAATCTTTGCCGCCCGAGAATAGAATCCAGACCTGCTTGTCACGCAGGCTCTCCAACGCACCAGCCTGACTCCTTTTCCATGTGATGTAGTCACTGTCTATGTCTGGACTCATGATTCCGGGACCTCTCCTTGCCATTTCAAATTAATCTGTTGCGAGATATTTATGGTAGGCCAACAGTCAGAATCGAGTTGGAGAACCGATTCAGATTCTTGGGTTCCACCGTAACTCCAAGCCCAGGGCCTTTCAGAGGAACAGCTTTTCCACCATGGCCGAAGGTCACGTGTTCGGTAGTGAGGTTTTCTTTGAGCAAGAAGGCATCATAAGACCCATCGTAATAGAGCGCATCACAGCTCACAGCACACAGGGCCCGCCCTGCCGCCGACAAGATGCCCGACTCCCCAAGCTGACACCCTACCTGATAATTCAGTCCGGCGTCTCGAATCCGCCGTATTATTCTCAGCGAGTTGAAGAAGCCTCCGCACTTGGAAAGACGCACATTGATCACATCGAAGTATCTTTCTGAAATGGCTCTTTCCGTATCTTTGAGAGAACACACAGACTCATCGGCCATGAACTTCAAGTTGTGGCGTTTCGCCAGAGCTAATAGGTCTTTCCAGCCGCGGTCAAGCGGTGGTAGAGGTTGTTCTAGGATGCTCACACCACAGGATTCAAGGAGGGGGAGATGCTGTTTAGCCAGAGTCAGGTCCCAGTCTCCATTCACATCAACTCTCACATCACAGCCCAAGCCCAGGATTTGGCGCAGGACTTCTAGTGCTCTCCGATTCCAT
Source organism: Deltaproteobacteria bacterium (assembly GCA_019309815.1). GTDB lineage: Bacteria > Desulfobacterota > Desulfobacteria > Desulfobacterales. Next base: position 4,760 of record JAFDFO010000121.1, on the reverse strand, counting down.
TGGAAATCTTTCCCCATTTTTAGGCGGACGTCTGCCATGTCAAATTCCTTCATCTTCCTGAACATCGAAAGAATCATATCATGGTCCGCAATGGGAATAGTAGCTCCATAATGTATATTGTCGGTAGCATAATCCACGGGCAGATAATACAAGACGTTTCTCCCTTCTTTCTTCCCCAACACATCGAGAAGGGCCATTTCCACGGCGCACAGCGCAGCATTGTGACTCTTTTCGGAAGTGACAGATTCTATGAAAGCCCATATCTGTTCAACGTGATGAAGCTCCCATGGGAAGAGATCATCAAGACACAGGAGCTTTACATCCCGAACAGCCGTGTCTTGAGTCTCTCCGGTGACATAGGGCCTGGGACCACCTTCTCCGTAGCCCCTTAACCCTTCCTCATACGTCAATATTTCTACAACAATATTGTCTACTGATGTGGCATCTTTTTGGGAATGGGAAAAGGTGAATTGGAAGGGGAGGGTTACTTTGTAAACATTAATGGAACTAATCTTCATGCTGTCAGGTGGTTGGCCACGTGAGGCTATATGGCGCGCTTAGCCACGCTGGAAGGACAGTCATCAACCCACTATTCTCAGCGCCCGGTCTCTTTTACCAGCAGTTGTATCGGGTGCGGATTTCTCATTAAGGACGCGCCTGATCATCTTCGCCATCTCATGAGCACGAAACGGCTTGTGCAACACGTCCCGGGCACCCGCTCGGAGCGTTTCCCCCACGAGATTACTATCTGCATATCCGGTCGTTATCAGCACCCTGACATTGGGGTTGACCTTCAACATTTCCTCAAGGCAGCGCTTGCCCCCTATGCCAGGCATTATTAAGTCCAGGATCACAAGGTCAATGCGCCGTCCTTTTCGGCCAAAGGTCTCCAGGGCTTCCTCACCGCTTTTTGCCGTAAGAACCGTGTAGCCGTACCCCTGGAGTAGCTCCTTGCCATACTCCCTCGTGCCAGCTTCATCGTCCACCAGAAGAATGGTTTCGGTCCCCCTTGTGCTCAGAAACTCATCACCGTTTTCCTGGGCAAGGGGCTGCTCTGTCCGAATCAAAGCTCGCAAATAGATCTTGAAAGTCGTGCCAACACCCCGTTCACTTTCGCATTTAATGTGGCCGTTATGACCCTTCACAATTCCGTATACCGTGGAGAGTCCCAGGCCTGTTCCTCCTCCTGGGCCCTTTGTTGTGTAAAACGGCTCAAAGATATGGTCCAGTACATTTTCCTCTATGCCGTCACCAGTATCAGAAACCCAGAGCATCACATGTCCACCCGGCCTCAAACCCGAATGGGCCCGGCAGAACTGCTCATCAAGGACAACATTCTTTGTGCCGACAACCAGCTCTCCCCCTTCGGGCATAGCATCTCGGGCGTTCACGGCCAGGTTCATCAATATCTGATTCACTTGTACTGGATCAGCATCAATCATCCTGAGTTCCGGGTCAAGCTGCAATTCAATGTCAATCATCTTGGGAATAGTACTGGCGATGAGTTTATTGACTTCCTTAATCTCGGAATTTAGGTCAAGGGGGCGCGGTTGACTTTCTCCCTTTCTACTAAAAGTGAGGAGCTGCCTAACCAGTCCGCTGGCGCGTTCGGAAGCCGATTCTATTTGCTTCAACTTAGGGAAATGAGGGCTTTGCTCGTCAAAGTCAAACAAAAGCAAGCTGACGTTGCCCAGTACAGCTTGGAGGATGTTATTGAAGTCGTGGGCAATTCCCCCAGCCAGGTTTCCTACGGCTTCCATCTTCTGAGACTGGAGGTTCGAAAGATAGGATTTCTCGAGGTCTCTGTATAGCCGGGCGTTTTCTATGGCAACAGCAATCTGATTCGAGAAAGCCATGAGCAGGTTCAAATCCGGCTCCGTTGTCTTGACTCTATCTTCAGGCATCTCACCGGCAAGCACTCCGATAACTTTGTTTCGGGCAATAAGAGGGGCAGCAGCGAAATTCTTGGGTTGAAAAGTATGCAAGACGACGTTTTCTTTCCGCAAACCGGCCTTTCCAACATCCTTGACAAAGGTTGGCCTGCCCGTGGCTGCTACCCGCACTAAAATATTGCTCATGCGATCGAGGGATATCTCATAACCTTCCAGGCTTTGAGCTAAGTCATCCATGACACCTGACACCTGGACAAGCCGAAGCCGCTGTCCCTTTTCATCAACCATGAAAAGAATGGCTCTTTTGAAGCCAATAACAGTCGTGAGGAGGTTCATAATAGTCTGAGTCAAGCTTTGTTCGTCAAGGATTGAGACCACTGCTTGACCAGCCTCCTGGAGACTTATGAGGTAGGCTATTTTTTCCTCCAACTCGACATTGAGCTGGGTGACTTGTTCATATTTCTGCTTAATAAGGTCTTTGTCTGCCTCCATTTCCTCAATGAGTGAGTCATGAATTTGTTTCTTGGCACGGCGACTTCCGAAAAAATATCTCCAAGTGGATTTCTTTTGCCACGAAAACTCATACTCACAATACGGTGCCCCTTCAAAAAAACACTGCCTTTCTTCAATGATTGCAGGGGGAAGATCCCATACCGTGAACATCGCCTGGTATATTCCTTTATTCATCAAGCAGAAGTCACGGGTAAGAGGGAGATTGTCGAACCAGTGAAGCCGAATTAGGGCGCGATCATTGCCAACAAACACAGTCTCCACTCTTTTGCTTCTATTATATTTGTCATTTATCTTCTGGACTTTTGCAAAGCCATGTTTGGGAGAAAGAAAAGTGCGAACAAATATTCTTTCCATGTAGCCGAGTTTTTTCTGGCGCGTCGATTCGAAGGCGGCCTTATAGACAGCCATATCATCGCTCGTGGCCTCCTTTGCGGCCTCCATGATCCGTCTGCATACATCAATACTAATCCAATTATTGTGATCACTGAGGAAGGCTTCGGGATTCTCACTGTCGGGTATCTTCCCTTCTAGGGGCTTCCAAAGGAGGTGCAATTTGCCAGGTTTCGCGTCCCGAACAAAATCCACTATAGCCTTAGTATTTAGACAGCTTGTTTCGGGTTTCATCTCAGCGGAGCCCTGTCAGAAAATGTTTGCGTTTGGACAACAGCTATCATAGACAATTTACTTGCTTTTCTAACTCATCACCCTAAGTAAGGTCAAGAAATTTCTGCGCGCTGGAATAGGCGTCTTCAAGCGAATGTATTCGCCGCCAGTCTGAAAAAGCCGGGCTTGCTTCTATGGAATTACCACATTTACTGCCGGGCTCTCTGGACAAACGCGTGTGCGAAACTATGAGATGACCACGGCATGTTCCGGAACAAGTGATGTTTATGCAGTTTTTGGGCCACATTTATGGCGAACCCCTGAGCGTTGAACAACCTTAACTTGAGTTGTAACATCAATGTATCTCCTGCGATTAGTAACTACACTATATATTAGGAGTAGTAATTCAGTTACACCTATATATTGAGTATGCATGAAAGTTGTCCCTGAAAACAAGAAGAGTAATGTTGGTTGTTGGGCGGCTGAAGAGCTGCTTGCTGAGTGGTTATGGGTTGACAGTATTTTGGCGTTGTAGTACCATTACTGCATCGGGAAGATCGTAAAGGTTTTCACTATAAGTTAAGCACGGCTCGCCTCAGGGCACTAACGTGGCGGATTAAAGAGGGAATTTATGGATAGTTTGACTGATGTAGTGCGCCCCGTTTCCGGGCGGTTTTGGGGACAAGGGCTTAAGGCCAAGTTGAGCTTGAGCAAGTTCCTTCAGCTCCGGTTCAATTTGATTCTTATGTCCGTCCTTCCGATGTGGTGTACGAGAGGCTACATATGGATACTGGTGAGGTTGTATTTTTTTTGCCACCCCGGACAAATAAAGACCATACGAAAAAACATAGCGATTGCTTTGAGAGACCGAACACCGTCAGAGGTGAAAAAGATTACTCGAGGAGTGATCAAGGGGACTATTCATCATTACCAGGAGAAGATGGCCAATGGCTTCTTAAACAACTCGGGGCTGGAAAAATTCTTGATTTCCAACGTAACGTTCGATGGGTATGAGAAGGTGCTGCAGGAGGCACTCAATGAGGGGCGGGGGGTTATCATAGCAAGCGGACATTACGGTGCAATAGAATTCCTCCCTCGGTATCTGGCACTGCGGAAGTACCCGGCGTCCACGTTGGTGAAATTCACGACAGAAAAGCTGAGAGAGATCATGGTCCCTAGAGGAGAAAAGGATGGGCTTATTGTTGTAGTGGCTGACGACGAAACGAACGTGTTTGGGGAAGCGAGCAAATTGCTGGCTGAGAAGAAGATTTTTGTAACTCAGTGCGATGAGACAGAAGCTTGGCATGCCGATCGCAGTCAAACTATGGAATTCCTCGGAAAGACGGTACACCCTGACAGAATGTTGGAGGTTTTGCGTAAAAGAACCGGAGCGGTGATGTTATTTGGCGTACTTCACAGGGAAGGAAAAAGAAAATACCAGTTAATACTGCACCGCGTCCCGGGTGAGGGAAGTGTTCCGGTGAACATCCGGACGCTCAAGCTGCTCGAAAAATATGTGTTTGAGTACCCAGAGCAGTGGTACGAGTGGAAAAAATATCACAAGATTGCGAGTGCAAGCTAGACATACGTTCCAAGTTAGCATTGACATTCCGACAGGATCTGACTTAGACATGTCTTATGATTTTGTCTTTCCATCCGCGAGTCAAGGGGGATGTCAATCTTCGTCTCACTCTAAAGGGGCTTTTTTCGGACAAAGACACCAAGTTAATTGCCTCTTGCCGTGCCGCAATC
>JAFDFO010000120.1 GCA_019309815.1 Deltaproteobacteria bacterium | reverse complement strand
CCAATTTAGTTGGAGAAGAGGGTCCAAGGATTCAAGGGGTCAAGGATTCAAGGGTTTGTTTTCTAAAGACTTTATCAGCGCCGTTAACATTCTTTCGATTTCTGCGATGTCTTTCTTTAGTGTATCCAATTCGCTTTTTTCAATGAAGCCCAAATCTCCTGCCAACAAGATCTGGGTTCCTTTCTTTAGATATTTTCTTGCTTTTCGCTTGAATCGTTGGACCCTCGACCCCTTGGATCCTTCAGTAGTTTTTAATGCATTTACACTCGAACCCTTGAATCCTTGAACCCTTGAACCCTCTGAGATCACACCTGCCCAATTGGAGATGACACACTTATTTTACCCCAATTAACTACAACTAATCGGGAGATGATTCCTATTTTGAGACTATACAACGCACAACGGACCACAATCAACGCACATTATGTCATTTCGTGCCATTGTTGGAGGCTCGTGAAGTAGAGACCCCTCCTTACTTGTGTCATGTCAACTCCGTTCGTTTTTGCCAGCATGTCCTGGTAGGCTGTCAACTGGGGCCGGTAGTATTCAACCTGCTCTTCTACAAATTCAGCCTCAGTCTGACCGGTTTTCGGTCGGGAGGTCTTGAAGTCAACGATCCACCAATGGTCGCCGTCGTGTCTCACAAAGTCGAGGATCCCCGTCTGGATCGTGCCCTCCCGTTTAACTGCTTCGAGGGCGTATTCGCTTTGTCCAACCGGGCGCGAGCGGTCAAGCAGCCACTGGAAAAAGGACTCCTCCTGGCAGGCCTTCACCTCGTCGGCAACCCCTTGAGCCATCACCTTGGCAGCCTCCAGGTTCACCCCCTCGGCAGCCATGGCTGCAGCGATCTTTTCAGAGTCGGGCAGGGCCCCCCCATGCCAAAGCGTCTGGATGAGCCGGTGGGTGACGATTCCCCGAACAGCAGCGTGTTCTCCCTGTTCGGCATCACTCTTTCCAACATCTTGTTCCAAGACTAAATCACCCACAAGTTCGGAGGGCGCTTCAGTACGATACGGAAACGGCTGTGGCTCAAAAGGAATTGGGTCTGGCAAGGGCTTCAACTGCTTACCCTTTCTCGGGGCCTTTCCCGGACCCTGAGGGTTGAAAGAGGGAGAGACCAACTGTGCGTCATCATCCTCAATGTGCCCGAGAATCCAAGCTAATGGTGTGTCCTTTCGCCATGTTAGTTCATCTCTGGTGTGTCTTGCCAGGCCGCTCAAAAAGAGCGCTTTTCTGGCTCGCGTCATCCCCACGTAGAGAAGTCGCTTGGCTTCCCCTATACGCCGGCCATTTGTCAGACGCTTTAACAAAGGATATCCCGCATCGGGCTCTCCCAGTCTCCGGTCAGATCCCATGGCGATCAGAGGGAGATGAGGTGGCTCTGAGGACCGTTCCAGCAGATACGGAGGGTGCTGGCCGACTGCAAGGGGTGGCCAATCAAGAAAGGGGAGGAAGACTGCGTCAAACTCGAGGCCTTTTGCGGCGTGCACGGTCATCAAATCAACCGGAACTCCTGCTGCCTCCGGGGCCTCTGGGGCGTACAAGGTTTCGAGGGCCCGATCAAGGCGAAGAAGGGTCTCTTCAGGTATTCCGGCGTCGACAGATTCCAAAACCTCAAGGAATAACAGACAGTTGGCAACACCTTCAGCGCCGAAGCGGGAAGCCACGCTTTGGGGACCGTCAAGGGCCATCCACACACTTCGGATGACTTCGGCCAGGGAATCTCTTCCAACCCGGCGCCGGCCCATACGGAGGGCGTCGTGCACACACTGAAACTCTGGGCCCTCTTCGGAGGCAAGCCTGAACTTCTGGGACCAAGCAGAGGGAGACATGTTGGCGATCTCCAGCAGTCGTGTAGAGTTGACCCACACCCAGGGAGACCGGATTAGTGACGCCCAGGCCAAGTCATCGTGGGGCCTAGACAGGGCAGTAGCGATTTGATAGAGATGAACAACTTCGGGCTGCTCCGCAATCTTGAGGCCCTCCTTTACACGCACGGGAAGACCGACCTGACGCAGCGCATCCAGGTAAAAAGGCAGACGGTTTCGTGCAAAGAGAAGTATTCCGATACTGTCATCTGCCGTGCTCTCGGAGTAGTGGCGAACACTTTGGGCCAACCATCTGGCTTCTGCTTCGGCCGGTGAAGGGACCATGTCGTCTTTGTAGAAGACATTCAGGGAGATAGGTGGGGAGTGCGGGTCATCTGGCTCTTCGGGATACGCTGTTGAAGGCTGGAAGGGGACTTCATCAAAAGCGGCCTTAGGATCAGTCATAACCGTTTGACTGAACACCCGGTTTATCCAAACAACAAGGGGAGCTTTGGAACGGAAGTTTGATTTAAGCTGGATGTTCTTGATCGGCAGCAACCCCTGACCGGAAGTTGGTATCCCCTTCTTAGCTTCCAGGAAGAGTCGCACTTCGGCCTTTCGGAAGGCATAAACCGATTGTTTGGGGTCTCCTACCAGAAATACAGTCCGCCCGTCGCCAGGAGTCCATCCTGCACACAGGCGCTGGATGAGAGTCCACTGGCTGCGATTGGTGTCCTGGAATTCGTCTACGAGGATTTGCTGAACACGGTAGTCCAGAAAAAGCTGGAGGTCACTTGGCGTGTCTTCCCCCAGCGTCCTCAGGGCAGCTTGCTCTAACCCAACGAAATCAAGAATGTGCCTGTGACGACAAATCCTTTCGTACACGGTGATTCCCTGAGCTACCAGTATAATCAAGTCGGCCAAGGCACCTACATCCATGAGAACTGCATCGGGCTCAGGGAGATCTTGCAAGTCGCAAAGCAGACGGGTTACGACCGATGAAAGGCCTGTCACAACTTCCCCGTATGGCCCCTTTGTGAACCCCTTGTAGAAACCACCCATGGCGGGACCCGTCAGTCGCCGGGGCCTTCCATTCTTGGTAGTCAGGACTTCGGCCATCGCCTTCCAGGTGTTGAGGTCCTTCCACGTTGTTCCCGGGAGGTCCGCAGGGAGGTCATTTATATTCTGGGCGCCCCTTTCTTTGAGGTGATGCCAAAACCCTTCCCAGTTTTGATAGAGTGGGGTGCCGGCAAATGTCTCAGCCGTTTCCTTGAGAAACCCTTCAACAACACCTGCCACGCGGTGTGCCAGGGCTTTTTCGAAGTCGTCCAGGTTGGAGTGAAGCTTAAGGGTTTGAACTAGATCGGAAAAGAGATCTCTTTTCCTTACAAGATCCTTTATCTCGTTCACGAGGGCAGGGAGGCGATTGTTTAAACGCAACAAGCGGTTTTCAAACGCTTTGCGCTCAAGGGCTCCCTCGGGCATGGAGACAAGATCGTGGACCATCCGGCGAACAGACTCATCCAGGATGGGGTCCTGTTCTTCCTCATCCAGAACCAGACTCCCCGGCTGTACCCCGGCTTCGAGGGGCGCTCGCTTTACCACAGTGTAGCAAAACCCATGAAATGTCATTACCCTGAGCCCTTCCGGGGAGAGCAAAAGGAATCGGTGGGCCTCGTGGTGCGTGAGCGCCTCCTTGGCACTTTCAAGCAGAGTCGCCTCAAGGTCGTCGGCAGGCTGCAACCCGGAGTCAGCCTTCTGTAGAAGGGACACTATCCGAGTCTTCATCTCGCCGGCAGCCTTGTTTGTGAAAGTAAGTGCCAGGATCTCATGAGGGTGTGAGACACAACTCAAGAGCTTGATGAATCGAGCGACAAGAAGCATGGTTTTTCCAGACCCGGCCGGAGCCTCCACGTGGTGGCTTTGAGTCACGTCCAGAGCAAGCTCTCTGGCTCGATGGTCCGGGGGGAGGGGTGTAGAATGCACCACGGTCTTTGTGTCTGGCACGGTCTATGTTTCCTCTAAGCAGAACATATCGATCTTTGGTGAAAACAGTTAGACATGACGGGTCAACCGGTGTGAAGACTACTTGAGAGAAAGCATCTCCCTTTCTACTTCTTCGGGGTCGGAAACGTTGTATAGAATGATATTCTTCAGGTGCATGTAGCTGTCCAGGTCCATAGAATCGAACCCGATTGCCAACCCCGTTTCCTCCTGGCGCGTGATAAGACCCTTGATGGTAAGGGCCAGCCTTGTGGAGGAGCCTGTGAGCAGAATCTCGAGGTCACACGGCGTACCCTCGGGGATCTTCTCTTGGGTTCTGACAAAGACCCCTTTTATGCTGATGTCTTCTGAATCCGCCTCTGCCCTGATTTCTGACTCCTCTGTCCTTATGATGACGTGAGTCTCAAAATGAACCCGCGTCTTCTGTCTTTTCTCTTCTCCCATCTCCGTGATCCTCCTCGTGTTGCGGTTTCCGTTTCTGACGAAAGACATGTCTCTTTGTCAGGAAATCGTTTCCCGGGACCCCATTCTGCCACACAGGGGCCTGTATGGGCAATATCGGCATGCTTTCTCTTCCCTGGCACCATTTGAGACGTGACCCGGTTCGGCCCCAAATTGACCCGAGACCAACTTAGACCCTATCCTGGCTACAGCTTCCGTCCAGCTCAGTAATACTTCATCCAGGTTTTCCTCTTCTTGCGTGAACACGCTAAGAACAACCGCAGGAGCGGCTTTCAGACGTATGTAACCACCCGATATGTGAGCCTTATTTTCTGTCCCCCCTGAGATTTCAGAAATGCGACCCTCCTTCGCAGCGTGTACGTAGGCGAGGATCTGAGGATCGATGAGGTGTTCCAAAACATCCTTCCGCGTTGGGATTTCCCCGCTCTTGTAGTCCCACAGCGCATAGCCGTTGTCTGCATGACAGTCAATTCGATCAATCCTGCCGGCAACCGAAAAAGGCCAGTCCGGGTGTGACAACCCCTCGAAGGAGGCTTCCTCACACAACCAACGCCAACCTTCATCCAGGCGTTGTCCCTCCAGACGTAACCACGCCGTGAGCAGACCTTGTGTACCCTCCTCGCCGCCTACCCACCTTGAGCGCTCCATGGTCCTGGAATGTTGATCAACACCGCTCTTTTGTGTGTGGAGAGTCTTGCCGGCCGCTGACAACAATACTTCATCCGAGCAGGCCTCCAGAAGTGTTTCCATGGCAGCCCAATCCCTTTCTCCCGCCAGTCCCTGATCACGACACCTCCGGGTGAAAAGGGCTAACGCCCGGTGGAGAAGGTTTCCGCGTTCCAGTGGAGAAATCCCCATGATCAGTTCATCCAGAGGAAGAAGTCCCAGAATCCTCTCTGCAAAGAAACGGAAAGGACAGAGGAAAGCAGTGGCGAGGGCGGAGACGGAGACCGTTTTGGGAAGAGTGTGGCCATCAACAGGGGGATCAACAGGCGGGAAGTCCGTGGGGTGTGCCAGACCCTTGTTGGCTTGTTGCAGCCATGCGGCCCTGGCCGAAACCCTGTCCGGGGCATTCCATACGTCCACCGTCGGATGTGCCTCCTCACCGGAGACGTGTGTCCAGAACGGGGATGGGGCCAGAGGTTCAGCTGATTCCTCCTCAGGCCGAATCAGTGTGACATCTGGTGCGCACGCAAGCAGGTGATGGAAGGCCCGTTGGGCGAAATGATACTGACTTTCCGTTGTTGCTCCGAGTACTGATTGGCGTTCCTGTGGATCCAGAAGGGGGAGCGGACGAACAGGCCTGGGAAGACTCCCGGCTGCAAGGCCGAGGACGTAAAGCTTGTCAAAGTCAAGCCCTCTCGATTCTATGATCCCCAGAACCTGTATGCCTGCCTCCTCATTCCCGCTGACATGGACCATCTCCTCGGAGAGGAAGTGGTTCAGGAGGCCCGCGAAATCCGCCAGACTCATCCGTGTTCTCGTAAGGTCTTCCCGGATACGGTGGAACAAAGTCCTCAAGTGATTCCAAGCTCCGGTGTCGGCCTCGTCTGCAATAACAGGAAAGCCGAACACGTCCCAGAATGATTCCATGGTCTCAACCCACTGGGCACCTGTACGACTCGCCCCCCGCGCAAAGCTGTTCAAACCTTCCCCAAGCGTGGGGGATCCTCCATTCAGGAGAGAAAAGAGCTCGGGGGATTGGCCCGAAATCACTCCAAGGAGAGAGTGCAGGCCTGCATCAGTGCCGTGTCTGCGCCAGAGTTGATCTACCCGGGCAACATGGTCTCTGTGTGTTGACCATCGGCCGTAATAGGTTGAAAGAACCAGGGAAAGCAAGACGGTGCGAGGTTGACCTTCTACCCAGAACCGTAAAGGAAGAAGTCCGCATTGAACCAGAGACCGCTCCAACAAGGATGTCCCCACGGCAATGTTGTATGCAGACCAAGACTCACCTAGGGAGTCGCCCATAATCTCACAAAATGAGTTTCCGATATGCGGTACGTAGACTTCCGCATCCGGCACGATCACTCCGATGCGGTTCAGGGGAATCGTCCGGGCATCCACGACCAATTGTCCCGTTAACCACGCGACTTCCTGTTTTCGGTTTGGCATGGTGATGCGCTTTATCTTCTCAGGACTTCCTGCCGGAAGATCAACTCTACTCAGTCGACATGCGTTGCCCATACTGTCAAACAGCGCTCCTTCAATCGGGGCTGGAGTTTCAAAAGCGGCCAGTACCATGGTTTCAGGCAGGGACACGAGGTCTTCTTGGACAGCTTGAGCCAGTTGCACAGGCAA
>JAFDFO010000355.1 GCA_019309815.1 Deltaproteobacteria bacterium | reverse complement strand
GCGAGGAAACGACGATGCACATCAGGAGTGAATCGGGGTGTGCCAGAAGGATGAAAAGGGGATAGGGAGTTCTGACCGCGGCATAGCCGCGGTCAGAACTGAAGTTGTCAAAGGTATATCCGAATTCTACCAGAACTTGTACTGAAGACCAAGCGCTATGACGATAACATCTTTCTCATACTTGATGCCGGTCGTCGTGGTTGCATCCTGGTAGAAAGTTTTCATGACACTCAGGTTGATGTCCAGGGCAGGCATTGCCACCCACTTCAGACCACCTGCAATGCTATGGGCATCCAGTTCGGGGGCCTCCGGCAGCATGTAATCCGGCTCGATTCCAGTTTCGGTCCACATATACCCGACGCTACCGATTAGCTGTGGGATAAAGGCATACTCAAGGGCAAGACCCACATCGTAGCCGTCATCCACGTCGTCTTCTGCGCCTTCCCAGTCCGCGCTCTTGTTGAAATACCATGTCAAGTTCGCATCAACCTTGAACTCCGGGGTAAATTGGTAGTAAGCCCCAAAGCCAAGCAGGGCAGGGAGGTCTCTCCTCATCTTAGCATTGTCCACGACACCCAGCATAGGTAGAATGCCCAGGCTATCTGTCTTCACCTCGTATTCAAAGTCGAGTTCTGTCCTGGTTTCATATCTGAGTGCGATGTTGGATTGCTCTGATGGTGCAACATCGAGACCTATGATGCCTCCCCATCCGGTCGCTGTCTGTTTATACTCTATTGCAGCGGGTATGTCGCTGAAAGAGCCCAGGGGGCCAGTACCAGCGGAAGCACCAATGGTGACAGCACCTTTGGCATCTATTTTTGTTGCATCAATATACCTTCCGCCAAGGGATACAGAGAACATGTCATTAATTGCAAAGGCGCCGCCCAACGTGACACCGAGGTATTTGGATTCGCCTTCTATACTCATGCCTTTGATGGTGTCGTAGGGGCTATAAGGCACCAACATGTTGGCAGCCAGCAATGCGTTGGCCATGAAATTCGCTGAAGCCATTATTCCTTGTCCAATGGCAACCGTCGTGGCGCTTCCGTCTTCATAATCCACGCTTCCACCACCCGCAGGTACGGTAAAGGCGCCATAGGCTGCCCACCTGCCCTTGCCCCAGAGCCCAAACAGACTGGGGACAATGTCGCCTTTATCGGTTTGAAGCTCCACGCCACCAACCGTGTTGGTATACTTCTTCGTCACAAACTGACCGGACAGGTTGCCATAGAGGCCGTCCTCCATTCTTACAACACCGGCCGGGTTATAGACCGTAGCATCCGCAGAGTCAGTCGCCGCGTTTCTGTTCAGCGTTCTGATATACTCTGCGCTGAAATTGTGTTTGTTGTCTATGCCGCCAGCCATCACCGGTGACGTCAGACAAAAAACAAGGGCCGAAACGCACAAGAAAGCCAAAAACCTTTTCATAACCTTTTCCTCCTGTTTTGGTTAATGGTTAAGAACCTGATTTTATTATTAAATAACATGTCTTAAGGAAGCAGCTCTTGGGTCTGGAAGTATTCTGCCCGCAAGACCAAGCTGTAGTCTATCAAACGCAATTCTTACAGGAACTCATGCAAAAAAGTCAAGTATAATCGTCCGGAAATATGGCGAGTGGCTTATGAATTATTATAGAAAATAGCAAGTTATGACCCTTGAGCGGTTCGGTTTCACACATTTTATGGGGGTTGGGCAAAAAGTGGGCCGGTGAATCCCCAAGCAAAGAAACAGGTAGCCAGCTATTTCCTCTTTTCCTTCTCTTCTGCCCGAAGGGCCTTCCTGAGTATCTTGCCCACGTTGGTCTTGGGCAGTTCGGGTCGAAGTTCGATCTCCGCGGGGAGTTTATAGGTGGCAAGTTTTTCCTTGCAGTATTCCATCAGTTCTTCGACCGTTGCAGTTTCCCCCTCCTTTAGGACCACAAAGCACTTGATGGCTTCCCCCCGCGTGGGGTGGGGAATGCCGATGGCACAGGCTTCCTGGACCTTTGGATGCTCGTACAGGACTTCATCGATGTCCCGGGGATAGACATTCAATCCCCCGCTGATGATCATGTCCTTCTTCCGATCTACAATGTAGAAGTAGCCTTCCTCATCAACCGTACAAATGTCGCCGGTATAAAGCCAGCCGTCCCTGATGGTTGACGCGGTCTCCTCCGGCATGTTCCTGTAGGCCTTCATCACCTGGGGTCCCTTGATTGTCAACTCTCCCGGCTCT
>JAFDFO010000119.1 GCA_019309815.1 Deltaproteobacteria bacterium | reverse complement strand
TCTTGCCCGTGTATGAATGCGCAAACAATCAATATGCTACGGCGCGATGTCGCCCCGAAGCTGAGGCGGATAACCGCGTCGTAGCCGAAGGCGAAGACGGGTACTTTAGTGGGAACCACGGGTTTACCCGTGGGACTCCATCGATTTGCAGCTGTCATTCACCTGACCCAGAGACAGGTATAACAGGCGGCATGGCCGGACATCACCACACTGCCATTGGTGCCATACACACATGACTCTCGACACTAGAAGCTATCTCAAAAAATCCCAATCAGGCTTCAGGGCCGAGACGGCAGACTAATTCCGGAGTGATGGAGTACTGGAGTATTGGTTATGAAAAAAGCAGGTGTTCTTTCGTTCTTTTCCAGTACTCCATTACTCCATCACTCCCGCTCTTTGAGGCTTGCCGACAGGACTATTAAGTCTTAAATGTGTTTTTGAGATAGCTTCTAGTGTCTTATGGCGTGAAGGAAGGCCCAGACAGGATGAAAACGCATGAGCCTCTCCTAAAAGTCAATTGCCAAGCATCCCCTTTTTCAGTCCCTTATCGGCTGGTTTCTTGCCCAGCCAAATGGCGAAGAGGGCTTTCTTGAAATCGAGTCCTTCTACAGTCCCTCTGAGCTTTCCCTTCATGAACACTTGTACCCCCTGGCCAGGGATGTAGATGATGTCGTAAACATCGTTTTTCTTTGCTTCGTCTGTAAAAAAGGAGTTGAACAGGTCGATTCCCTTCTTGATGTTGGAAATGTCCCCACCCGTTGCCTTGTCAAAACCCTCATTCCATCCGTCTACCAGTTTTTTGCCGGAAACCCCATCGTATATGAAGTGCATTCTGATTGCCATGGGCTCATCTGCTTCGATGACCTTCTGGGGGTCCGTGGCATATTTTGTCAGGTAAAGGCCGCCTGCATAAACTTTGATAAACAATTTCTTTCTCAAGCCGGCGCCGTTTAGAAGCAACTTGGTCTCGCCGGCCATTAGAGAATCGGGCAACTTAGCCCCGCCGATTTCCTTTGCCACGGCCAGAGATGTCACCATTAGAATAGCCAATGTTACCAGGAGCAATTTTTTGGTCATCACACCCTCCTTTTCATAATGATTAGAATTGGTCACTTGACGATGGAATAATAGGAAAAAGACGGTTGCGTGTCAAGGGGCCATGGCGCGGTCCTTTTCGTGGTTTTTGGATGTTGACACCTGAGAGAATATCATGTCAAATAAGAATACCATCCTTGTCGGCAACACATCCTAACAGTGTTTTGGGTAATCCGCTACACCCGGGGTCTGGAGGCCAGTGATGGGGGAGGGTTGCTAAGATGATATGCCCAAAGTGCGGATTTGACCAACCAGATGACGCCTATTGTGCGTTTTGTGGTATCAATATCAAGAAATACCGGAAGGAGAGAAGGAAGAAGCAGTATATCGTGTATGTGCTTGTTTCCTTCGTAGTCATTGCCGGGATTTTCATCGCCATCAAATCCATCCATCAAGTCAAGCCTCCTGAGTCGGTCACTCCGTATGCAGAGAAGAAGGGCGAAGGCCAGATCAAGGACATTGATTTGCCTGAAACCAGGCGAGAGCGGTTCAAAGCCAAACAAGAATCCAGGACCGGGAAAGGTATCGATCGTCAACGTCGAAGCGCATCGAAAAGAGAGAGATCCTTCAGGCCTGAACGTTTGGAAGACGAAGGCCCAAGTGAAATTGAGTCTTCTCGGAAGCCCCGTTTGGCAGAACCAACTCCTGAGTCCAGTCCTGAGACAGCTCGACGCGAGGCACTTACGGCAGAGGAGTGGTTTGAAAAGGGCAGAGCGTTGGACGATGAGTCTGAGTCTGAAGTAGAGTTTTACGAGAAAGCCTTGGAATTGAACCCCGAATTTGCCCCGGCATACTATCGGCTGGGTGCCATTCATTTCCGACGGGCCAAGTACGAACTGGCAGATCAGGAGTTTGCCAAGTTCATCGAATACGCTTCGGAAGCCGAGAGCCAAACCTACGATATTTACGTGTACTATTCTCCATCCGACATGGAGAGGCTCTCTGCGGCAGCTGTGACGGAAAAGGCATCAGCCGAAGAGGAAGCGAAAGAAGCATCGGTAGAGGCACTGGGGACAGAAAAAGAAGCGGGTACGGAAGCCGAAGAAGTAGAGAAGGCACCCGAGGAGACGGAAGAAGGCCAAACCGAGACGACTGCAGGAGCAGAAGAGATAGAGGCGGAAGCAGAAGAGATAGAAAGGGAAGCGCTTGAGGAGACGGAAGAAGCAGAGACAGAGACACCCGAGGAGGTTTCAGAGGAGGGGGAGGAAGGGGCGGAGTACTGAAGCGGTAATCGTTTCTTTAACGAGGAGGGCACCATGCATCGTTTTGGAGTGAGGGTAGGCCTTGTGTTGACGGTCATTTTATCTGCCATGTTCTCTATTGTCGCGCTTGCCTATGAAAATGAACCCTATGATTTCAGAGGAATGAAGTGGGATACCCATATTGAAAAACTATCTGATATGGAGATCGTTCTCGATGGAGGCGACCTAAAGGCGTATACGAAAAAAGGTGAAAAGATGAAGCTGGAGGAAGCTAAATTGAGTGCTCTCCACTACATCTTCTACAAAGACCATTTCTACTGTGTTCATATCGAGTTCAAGGGTTTGGATGACTTCAACAAGATCAAAGATGTCTTGTTCAAAAGATACGGAGAGCCCGAGGGAATCCAGTTGTACGATAAACGTTTTGCCTGGCCGGGTGTAAACGCGAGCATAACCCTGGAGTTTGATGAATCGATAGGCAGGGGCGAGTTGGGCTACAAATTCCTGCCCATTGACCAAGAGATAGTTGGGGAGGAAACGAATCAAACAGCAGAAGATGCCGAATAGGCAAAGAGGTCGAAAGGTCATTGCAGACTCTGGGAACTCGTGGCGAAGGAAGGGCCCTGAAACTGCAAAATATGGATCATCTCCCGATTAGTTGTAGTTAATTAAGGCCAAACAGATGGGTTATCTCCAATTGAACAGGCGTTATCCCAGAGGGGTCAAGGGGTCCAGGATTCAAGGGTTCGAATGACACGAAGTGAAGCATCAGCGCTCAATGCTAAGGAATTACAAAGATTTGAAAATCTGGTGAAACTCATACGAACTCTGTTTAGACATTTACAGGATAACTGGAAAATTCTTAAAACAAGATCGATACGGTCAGGTGTTACAGTTAAGGGGAAAGGATGCCTAACGCACTGACAAAATGGTTGAAAAACAGACACTTGAATCCTTGACCCCTTGAATCCTCGAACCCTGTTCTCCAACTAAATTGGAGAAGAACCCAAAATATTTGGAGCTTGGACAAAGAATGGAAGGAGTTACTTAAATGGCTAAGAAGAAGCTCGAGACAATAACTTTTGAGTACAAGATCTCCCCAAACTTTGCTGTGTATGCTGTCTGTGGTGCGTTTGGGGGGCTGAATTCTCATGGGGAAATCATAATGACCCTCTACAATGAGAGGGCAGCAATCCCCGAACGCCAGACCTATAGTATTAAAGATGATGGTTCGATAGACAAGCAGCCGATAAGCGTTGAGAAGAATGAGGCCATCATCAGGCACGTGATGTTCGGAATTTCTATGAACCCGTCGGTTGCCAGGTCCGTCGGACAATGGTTGATTGAGAAAGCAGATGCTTATGACAGATATGCAGAAGGAACATAAGGACTGGAAGGATGTGATGGGGTTGCCGGTGGTCACTGATCTTGTTGACCCGCGGCCAAGGCGACCGGTGAAATACTTGCACGACTACTCGCTCTTGTTAGCGACAGCCAGTTTCAGTGCGGGCGATGCCGAGACTAGCCAGGCTGGTTCACCTTCATCACAAGTTCACATTCAGTTAAACCGATTGCCAAACAACACCCTGAAGGCACCCTTGGACGTCTTGGTTGAGCCTGGCGAACAGGGGTTTGTTGCCCGAACGCCCGACCTGCCATTAGCCGGCTATGGCCAGGATCGTATTGAGGCCATTGATATGTTGAAAGGTGAAATCGAGTCTCTGTTTGAGGAATTGCGGGAGAATGATGATGTCAGTGAAGAATGGCTGGGCATCAAGAAGTTTTTGACAGAAAGAATGACGGCCGAGGAATAATGGACAGTTCGCTAGGTCTCTCAATAACCCCGTCGGGCAATACCTCCTATGCTTCTTTCCACGTCTTGCGCTCTTCCAGTTTGCGCCAGGTTACTTTTCCGGTTCGGCCCAGATGATATGACTCTTGTTAACAAAAAGCACTTTTCCCTCACCCCCCCCATCGAATGTCACGTCGAAGAGGATAATAAAGGGTTTCTGGTCCCTGACAAATATGTCAGAAAGCCTTTCGTTGATCCCAAGGTTTATCTTCCCACTTAGAGCTTGCCCGTCCACCGTCTTAATAGTCACCCCTCTGGGATTGCTTTGATAGTCCATTCTGTTTCACCCCTCTGTTAGAACCGGTACACTGTTCATAACCTGCATTGCAGGCTATCAAGAAAGACTTTTGGAGTCAAGGGGTTAGGTTGTCATCCGCGGGGCGCCCCAAAAGAGGCTGTGTGGTTTTGGAATCTGAGTTGGCGGGGGTGTATGCGATGACGGGGTCACGAGCCTCCCCGCCCCCCCGTGATACCGATCAGTATGCTGAAACATGTTGGAAGAGTGCAACTGAAAAACCCAGGAACCACCCGTCGGTGATTGGTAGGGTCGTTGCCGGGATGTTTACCCAGCCTTCTACTTGGCGGGGATTACATCGCGTCCACTAGGTCGAGGTAGAGATGGGGTGTCTGGTTTCAGAACAACGATGCAATCCGTGAATTACTTCTGTACACGGGAGTTCTTTGCATCAATGTTACCCTCGAGTGTGGCCAGCATCTGTGAGAGTTGTTCTTTCAGAAAGAAAAGAATGACTTGATCTTTGTCGGCTTTTTCGATCTCCTCAGACAGACTCTGCTTGAGCCTGGGAAGGTCGTCAGGAACGGGGACCTTTCTCTGAGACAGCTGGGCTATGGACTCACTAATGACCTTGAGCTGTTCGCGTTTGGTTTTGAGCTGAGGGACGCCTGATGACTTGGAAACTGCATTGATTATGCTCCAAAGCTTTGCCGAGAGATCTTCCACCTCTCTTTGCACTTTGCTGAGATCTTCCGCTTCTCTTTGCACTTTGCCAACCCTCCCTTCTGTCTGCAAATCGTTAAAAAACCATTCTACACGATTTTTGCCGCCTGTTTCAACTAAAAACAGCCCATGGGGTCGAAATTTCATCCGGAGGCAGGAGCAACCATAGGCCTGCAGCAACCTATATACCTCTCATAGGCTGAGTCAAGGCCCAATTAAAGACCGCAATCAAGCCACACGCAATTGCAACCTCACCATCTTTTGCGTTTTTCTACCGTCTCGACCACCACTTGTGCTGTCATTTCGACCCCTTCGACTTCGCTCAGGACAGGCAGGGCAGTTCGACCCCCTCGACAAGCTCGGAACAGGCAAGCTCACCGCAAGCAGGCTCCGGGAGAAATCTTGTGCCGTTTTCCGTTCACCGTTGTCCGTTTTTCTGTCGTTTCGACCACCACTTGTTCTGTCATTTCGACCGCAGGGAGAAATCTTATGGCTTATGCACACATCGTGAACAAGATTTCTCGCTTCCGCCTTCGTCAAACCCGAAGCACTTCGGCGGACAGGTCGCTCGAAATGACAATAGGGGCCTGAGATGACAATGTGGCGCAAAATGATATCCAAAAAGATGGCAGGGGGCTCAAATGACAATAGGGGCTCGAATTGACAGGAGATCGTTTTGTTCGCCGGGCACAAGCAAAAAGGGCAGGGCCATTTATGACCCTACCCTTTGGATTTAAAGTTATTCTTCAATCAAAGAAAGTACGTTCGTGAAATCCCTCCTAGAATCCAAGGCCGTCAGCGGCAGTGCCGATGAAGCAGGTACTGTCGCTCTTGTCCTCGTAGTCGGGGATGAGGAGCGTTCCCACGGCGGGCGCGCCCGGGTCTATGACGGTGCCGTTTGCCGTAAGATCATTGTCGCCTCGTTTCCCATCAACAAAATAAAGACGAATCGTCGTAGCGCTGATGTTCTCTGCGCCTGTGACATTGCCTTCGGCATCTTCCTCTTTAGCGAACAGATACCAGTGATTGGCCGGGTCAGCGGGCGTTCGCCCGTACTTCCAGTAGTCGGCAGGAGCCGACCCCGAAAGATGGATGGTCACGGTCGTAGCACCACCGGTGGGGAGATTGTTTATGATGAAAGAGAAGAACCCGAATGGGAATGTTATGCCCGGCGGAGTGTTGCCTGGTGACGGATTGGGGGCAGCGCCTGCGCCGGTGAAGAAAGACGGATCAGGACACTCTATGGTTACGTAATTGCCGCCGTCAACCGTGGGGAAAGAAGATACATTGCCCTGCATCCAATCAGGGTATCCGTCATTGTTCCCATCATACGTTGGGTCGCCGTCAGGCCCCATTTCATACCCGGAAGGCACACCATCGCCATCTTCGTCGGGGAGGTTCTCATAAGCCCCCATGTCAAAGCCGGCACCCTGTGGTCTGACGTTTCCGTCTATATCATCCGCAGGGGCTCCGGC
>JAFDFO010000354.1 GCA_019309815.1 Deltaproteobacteria bacterium | reverse complement strand
CGGGCCGGGGATTTTTCGGAGGGTATTACTCTTGCTGCAGAGGCCATTGACACGGGCCGTGCTTTAGAAAAGCTGGAGGGAATGAAGAGGGTTACTAACGAACATAAAGAATAGGGCATTAGATCGGTTTAAGAAGAAAACTTATCACGAAAACACGAAAGGGACGAAGACACGAAAATTTTATATTGTCTTTTATTTCGTGTTTCTCTTTTCGTTTCGTGCTTTCGTGATAGTTCTTTGATTCTTTTTCTACGAGAAGAAATATGATTCTTGATGAGATTGTAGCAAAAAAGCGTGGGAGAGTGCGTTGAAAGAGACGCGCTCGCTGTCTGATTTGCAGAAGACTGCATCTTCTGCGCCGCCGCCCCGCGATTTCTTCCGTGCCCTGCAAGGCGGGGGGATGCCGGCAGTCATTGCTGAGATCAAAAAAGCTTCCCCCTCCGCTGGGGTGATTCGTTCTGAATTGGATGTAGGGGCTCTTGTTTCAAGTTATGAAAAAGGAGGAGCTGCGGCGCTTTCGGTAATTACCGAAGAGGACTTTTTTGACGGGAAATTGGAGTATCTTCGCGAGGCAAGCGACAAAAGCCATTTGCCGGTACTCTGTAAGGATTTCATTATTGACCCCGTGCAGGTGTTTGCTGCGCGAAATGCCGGCGCGGACGCGCTCTTGTTAATCGCTTGTGTGCTCGAACAGGATTCTCTCGTGAGCCTGCTGAAAACCGCTCGCTCACTCGGCATGGAGTGTTTGGTGGAGGTGCACAACGAGGAAGAGCTGATCCGGGTGTTGGCCACTGATGCCCGGATCATTGGTATCAACAACCGTAACCTCCAGACCTTTGAGGTCGACCTGAAAACGACCGTGGGGCTGCGCCCCCTGATACCGACAGGTCGGCTAGTCGTAAGCGAAAGCGGTATTAGCGAACACGCTGACATAAAGACCCTTGCGGCTGCGGGGGTAGACGCGGTGTTGGTTGGGACGAGCCTTATGCGTTCCACCGATCCCGAACAGAAGCTCAAAGAACTGAGAGGGAAGTCATGAAGTCTGACAGCCCTCGGGCTGTGTGGATCAAAGTCTGCGGCACAACCAACTCGGAAGATGCCTTAGCTGCCGCTGAGTTGGGCGCTGATGCCCTCGGTTTTGTCTTTGCCCCAAGCCCGCGACAGGTCTCTCCAGAAGCAGCACGGGAGATTATCAAGACCCTCCCTCCACTTGTCCAGACGGTGGGTGTCTTTGTGGATGAGGACCCTGAAAAGGTGGCATATACTGCGGATTCCTGTGACCTCGACCTGCTTCAATTCCATGGAAAGGAGACAGTCAGCTACTGCGAAGGGTTTGGACGTCGGGTTATCAAAGCTGTCCGGGTACAGAACGAGGACGACTTGGAAAGCTGCTCCGAATACATTGGCGTTGTGGAAGCCTTTTTGCTGGATACCTATGTAGCCGGTCAATACGGGGGCACCGGCGTCACCTTTGACTGGGGCCTCGCTCGTGCTGCCCGAAGATACGGGCGCATCATCTTAGCCGGAGGACTCAACCCGGACAATGTCGCTGCTGCCATCAGGGAGGCGGACCCTTATGCTGTGGATGCCAGCAGCGGCCTTGAGCAAAAGCCCGGAGTCAAGGATCATGCCAAGATAGCCAGATTTATTCAAGAGGTGCGCCAGGCCGAAGAACCATGAGATTCCGCATGACAACAGATGCTGGATACTGGATGCTGGCAAAAGAATAACTGATTAGTATTTCATCAAGTATCCAGAAACCAGTATCCAGTATCGGTAAGCTTATTCGTGGAGTTTCTTGAAGAGCATTGAGCCATCCTGATTATAAACATTTTCTTTAGGTGCATAACATGAAAAGACCAGGATACTACGGGCAGTTCGGAGGGGCCTTCATTCCGGAAATCCTCGTTGCTACTTTTGAGGAACTAAAGGGCGTGTTTGAACAGGTCAAGCAGGATCCATCCTTCTGGGAGGCATATCAAAATTTGTTGTCCACGTATTCCTGCCGGCCAACCCCCGTCACATATTCAGAAAACCTGACGCGCCACTTCAATGGGCCGGAGTTCTATTTCAAGCGTGAAGACTTGAACCACACGGGTGCCCATAAACTGAATAACGTGATGGGCCAGGGGCTCGTGGTTCAAAGGATGGGAAAGGGACGAGTCATTGCAGAAACTGGAGCTGGTCAACACGGAGTGGCAACGGCCACAATGGCTGCAAAATTCGGGTTTGAATGTACGATATATATGGGCGAGGTGGACGTAGCCCGCCAGCGACCCAATGTTTTTTGGATGGAGCAATTAGGGGCGACTGTGGTTCCGGTCAAGGACGGGGCCCGTATTCTGAAAGATGCTATAAATGAGGCCCTGCGAGACTGGGCCACCAATATGGACACTACGCACTATGTGCTGGGAACTGCGTGCGGTCCTCATCCGTTTCCAGAGATGGTTTCCTATTTCCAGTCGATTATTGGCAAGGAAGCCAAGGAACAGATGCTCAATCAAGTGGGTCGGCTGCCTTC
>JAFDFO010000353.1 GCA_019309815.1 Deltaproteobacteria bacterium | reverse complement strand
GCAGTTGTATAGCACCTTTGAGGGGTGGGAAAAAGGGGAGTGATCTAATGTATTCAGGTAGTTAACTTGGTGCCCCCGGCGTGATTCGAACACGCGGCGCAAGGATTAGGAATCCTTAGCTCTATCCCCTGAGCTACGGGGGCGTGTGATTTGGCGATATTTTAGGTCATGTGCTGTGTGTAGTCAATAGGAAGTATATCAGGGATAATGGCAAAATGAAGATAGCAGGATATTATTGTCACATCCTCGGGATGAATGGACGTAGAGATAATATGGCATTACCTCGAATTTGGCAGTTTTAGAGATTATTGGAAGTATTTTTACCTTTTGGGCGGCACATATGGGTCTGGCGTGCCGAGCCTGATTGGTGGTTCCATAGCCAGGGTTTGTTTGAACTCAAAGACTTTCTTCAGGACAACCGGAAATACCCAGCTTGCGGATAAGTCAACCTTGTCAATCGGGTAATTTTCTTTCGGGTCCTCAATCAGATTGTATAAATGCGGCATATTGAGTTTTGCCGGCGCACCGAACATGCTGTCGAGCTGAATAAAGTGCATTTTCCAGTTACGCCATTTGTAGGCAAATAATTCATCGCCATTGAATACCGGAAAGCCTTCCCGGTTGGACTTTTCCTGCTTCCCCATCAGAAAGTCAAGCTGGTCGACACCATCGATGATACGGTCGTCAGGCGTTTTGTAACCAGCAACCCTGGAGATTGTTGGGAGTATATCGACCATGTGTACGATTTCATTACTCACCTTACCGGCCGGAATCTTGCCAGGCCAACGCATGAGCGCGGGAACCCGCAAGGAGCCTTCAAGCGCTGTAAAGTAATGCCCACGCCAGTAACCGGCTGTGCCATGATAACCTTCAATCTCCTCAGGGCCGTTATCGCTCAGCCATATTACAAGCGTATTCTCTCGAACACCCAAGTCATCTATGGCATCAAGGATTTGGCCAGTCCGATAGTCGATTTCTGCAAGAACATCGGCGTATGAGCCGTTGCCAGTCTTACCTGCAAAATCCTGATGCGCAGTTGTCGGAAGATGGGCATGGGTGAAAGGCACAAACGCAAAGAAGGGTTTCTTTTTCTTTGCGCTACGCTTCATGAAGTCGATTGTCTTCTGCGTCAGGTCTCCGTCAATTTCCCGCCGGGCAGCAAGGTCGTATTCTTTAATACGCCTGGGTGTTTCACCTCTCTTGGCTTCAACAATGTACGGCTTTACAGACTCATCAGGGTCATATCCATAGTGGCTGCTATACATAGATTCATCTGTCGTGTTGGCAATGCCATACCACTCATCAAAACCCTGGTCTGTCGGAAAGCGTCCCGGTGTGTCACCTAAATGCCACTTTCCGAACATACCGGTGGTATATCCTGCATCAGACATGAGTTCAGCAATGGTCTCCTCCCACTGTGTCATCCCGTACAACATGCCCCACACAACTTTTGTCGTTCCTGAGCGGATTGGATGGCGTCCTGTCATAAATGCTGAACGGCTTGGCGTGCATTGGGGCTCAACATTAAAATTCTGGAACCGCATGCCTTCTGACGCTAGTTTATCAAGCCTTGGTGTCGGCGCACCACGAAGTTCACCCCCACCATAGACGCCAAGCTCGCCCCAGCCGAGGTTGTCCACCATCATGATGACAACATTTGGCTTTTCTGCAGCATGGGCAATCGTGGCAGTCCAAGCTACGACTAAAACGATAAGAAAGACCTTCATAAGACTCTTCATGGCCTGCCTCCTGATATATAGTACTTGGTTACAAACTCTCTTTCCATTATCTTGAAATTGACCGATTTTCAAGGTTACTTGGCAATATCTCCATATCCGCAAGGTGAAGATAGTAGAATCATATCTTAGACGGTCTCTACAGCACCAAGAAGATCGGCTCCCAACTGTGCCCATTTTGTGCCCGCCATAACACACAAAACCTAACATAACCTAACGTTTCCCAACTTCTTGGGCACAAAAAAAAGCTAATGACATCAGCTTACTAACTGACATCATTAGCTTTTTCAAAATAGCTCTTTTTGGTTTAGGAATCCTTTGTCGGACAGATCGAGAGAGATGTCGAGTACCCCATTATCCTTCTTGTATTGCTCCCAAAGAGCAACCATTTCCTTGATCTTCTCTGGATATTCACTACTGAGATCATTCATCTCCGCAGGGTCTTGCTTTATGTTGTACAATTCCCATTCGCCTGTGCCGAACGGATGTGGCATCAATAGGATTTTCCAGTCACCAACGAAGAACGCCTTCAAGCCGAAGAGTTCGTAACCGACCTGACTGGCTTCTGCATACGGAGAGTCGGCCTTCCCCTCGAGCAGTTCCAGAACGGACTTGCCTTGCAGGGGTCTAACCTTGCGACCTTCGAACTCTTCAGAATGCGCGACACCAGCCAGATCGAGAATCGTGGGCATGATGTCTCGTACGTGGAAGAACGAGTGATTCATCGTGCCGGCATTGGCCACTTTGCCTGGGGTCTTGACCAAAAACGGTGTCCTTATTCCGCCTTCGGCCGTGAATGACTTGAACATCCGGCTTGGGGTCATGCTGGCCTGAGCCCAGCCCGGTCCCGTCTCGATGAAGGAGTTAACCAAGCCGCGATTTTCCAGGGAGTTATCGAATGAGTTCAAGTATTCGTCTGTGTAACCCGGATACGCTGTTGGCATTGCACCATTGGCGCCGTTGTCCGAGAAAAAAATGATCATAGTATTGTCGTATTCGCCGACTTCCTTGAGGTAGTCGAACACCCGCTTGATCTGCTCATCCATGTAGTCGATCATCGCCGCGTAGACTTCCATGTCGCGGGCCGCTTCCCGTCTCTCCTTGGGGGACATCTCGTCCCAGGCTTTTACCGAAGCTAAACGCGGGAAGGGCCTGGCGTTCTTGTGGATGATTCCGAGATCCTTTAGCCGCTGCAGCCGTTTTTCGCGCAGAAGGTCCCAACCGTCATCGTACTTGCCCCTGTATTTGTCGATGTACTCTTTGGGGGCATGCAAGGGGTCGTGAGGCGCGGTGTAGGAGAGGTAGGCAAAGAATGGGTTGCCATCCCCGTGGTTCTGCTTGATCCACTGGAGCAGGATGTCGGTGTAGTACCTCGTCGAATAGAAATCCTTAGGCAAAGACTCCACCACTTTGCCATTACGCCGGTAGATCATGGTCTGCGGAGGCGAAAGCGGCTTGCGGTCGCTCCAGTGGCTACCTCCGCCGGGCGCTAGAATGAAAGTCTCTTCAAAGCCCCTGGCGTGAGGGCTGGTCTCTTCCTCATGACCAAGATGCCACTTGCCTGCCATGTACGTGTGGTACCCGTTGGCCTTCAAGACTTCTGGCAGGGCAGCGACTTCAAAGTTCAGATGTCCGACGTAGCCGGGATGACCTTCCATTTCAGGTGTTTTCACTTCGCCCATTGTTCCGACTCCCGCCCTGTGATTATCAATCCCGGAAAACAGAACCGATCGAGTGGGGGAACAGGTGGGCAGGACATGAAAGTTGGTAAACTGTAAGCCTTCTTTCGCCAAAGCATCCAGGGTCGGACTCGCGATTTCCCCACCGAAAGCACCAATGTCGGAATACCCCAGGTCGTCGGCAACGAT
>JAFDFO010000352.1 GCA_019309815.1 Deltaproteobacteria bacterium | reverse complement strand
GGCGTGTATTCGCCGGCAATATACTTGAAAGTAAAGAAGTCGGTCAGGAATTCTAAGTTAATGTCGGCGGGGTAGCCTATCTTCTTGAAGTAGTGAACATGAGGGAAAAATGCGAATTGTTGGTTATGATGTGCGAAGTAGCACCTCTTGCTGCAGAAACGGTCGGAGACAAGCCATAATCTCTTGTCTTTTTGTTTGTAAACAACAATAAAAAAGGAACCATTGAACCGAGGTGATAGCTCTAACAACCTGTCTTCAAGGACTATATTGTGAAGGATCGACAGAGGGTCGCAGGAAGGTTGCGCTTTCTGCCATACATCATCAAGGTTGAAAATATCTCCAAAAAGATAGATGACAACACCATCTTTTGTATCCAATCTTCTATCAATTGAATATGGACAGTTCCACAGGAGAATTGCAGCGTCTTGATATGCAACAGACAACCCCGGGTTCGGTTCTTTGGTAATGCCATGGGGTTCAAAATAACCATACATATCTGTCGGGTCCTAATATTCCGGTTGTCATAAGTAACCTGTTCTCCGCGAAACAACCTGTTTGAATCGTCTGGTTATTTTCGCATAGAATATGCCCGAAACGAAGAAAATGCCTTAGTCTGTAGTACAGGGGTAAGGAGTTCTTGGGCATTGCGTCTTCTAATCTACTCCTTAAGACAGTAGCATATTGATTTCTATGATAACTTTGCGACAATTCGAAAATGCTTGTGGACGTCTCTCCTGAGAGTTCCAAGGGAGGTTTTTCTTCAATGTCATTGTGCTCAAGGAACGGTTCCAGACCAGCTGGAACCTCTCTGATGTCGACCTGCAGCCGTTCCGGATGTGTCCTAGCCTGCTGGAAACCGAACAACAACACTCTGAAATCGGCGTCGATGGTTGCCTTTTCCTGCCAATGCCCAACAAGTAGTTCTATAAACTGTATATGCTTCAGTCCGTGCGTATACCCTTTCCTATAGATGTCCCTAACATACTGAAAGTAGTCATGTGTCCCGGCAGTTAGTTTCACGAAAACGCTCCTGAAGCCCTTCTTGCGCATCTGCTTAATGGTGTGAGTCTCAGGCTTTTTCTGGTCACCGGCCTTTGGAACAAGTTCTAATGCCTCACCCAGGTAGTCAGTCCTATACAACTTCACACCCACGAATCTTGGCAACCCGAAGAACTTGTCAAGTAATCTCACGTTCACATCAAAGAGTTTGTCATGTGTTTTGTGGGCGATGGCGACCAGTTTCCTAATCGCGCCCTTTGCTAGTAGTACATCTGCATCTATGCAGAGGGTCCACTTCCGACCTCTGTCAATACCTATCAGATACGACTGCCGCAGTGCTTCCGAAAACGGGTGAACGTCCCGCACAAGAGCTACATTTTCATCGCCAGTGTCGTCAGCACATATCCTCTGGCACCAAGACTGTGTCCTTTCCCCAACAGACCGAATGACTACTGTCACATCTTGCATCGCTCATGCAGTCAAAAGACTGTCTACTTTCCATTCATAGGCCAATTCTATGGCAAGATCTTTGACCTCATTTTCGAATTCCATCTTCTCTCTATCTGTCCATTCACTTAGTTCCTTCTTTCGAGGCTTGAAATTTGGTTTAGCCTGGGCAATTTCATGGAATTGTGCCTCAGGCACAACCGATTCGAAACCAATGAAGGCACATATGTCCCTGTAGGACTGGTAATCTAAGTCTTCAAGCTTGACAATTCTATAGTCATCTTTTGGAATGAACTGCAACTGAGTTATCACGCTGCGGTTGAGATACGTCCAAAACCAAGATAGCTTTCCAATCCTGGTGTACTCATTCCATGGTTTAGCCTCGTCTCCAACAGGTACAATTCGGCTGAAAGAATGGTGGGGCAATAGAAGACCTGGTTGAAAGTGGGGTGCTAAATGATCATTCTGTCTGACAAGTTCATGCTCATACCACCTCTTCGTGATATACGAATTGACCACTTCATCCGGCCTTCTTACCAACAAAATGAACTTGCTCTTAAAGTGTTCATAGACCTCTGTAACACTCAAGGAAAGATATGCACTTGCCTCAAAAGAGAATTGATGGCTCTTCAGATCGGACAGAATGCCATTCCTCTTGGTTTCAATGAAACCCGAGTTATCGACAGGCAGATTATTATGTTTCACATATCTCTGAAATGCGTCGCTCATATTGTGTCGTTCGTGATATGAAGCAACACCAGGTTCTTTATCCATCAGAACGTGGATAAATTTTGTCCCCGATCTGCCAGTACCGATCGCGAACACAGACTTTCCTAATATGTCAATCATCCGTTATCTCAGCGCACCCACTGAATTCATTGTATTTGTTAAGACGGTCCGACTCTTTTGTCGAAATTCCTTCGGAATCTGACCGACTTGTCGTTTTGATCCTGAAGGCAGAACAAGGGATATAAGCAATAGAAGTCAAAGTTGACTGGCAGCCATATGTCGATGGAATGGTCCTTAAAAACACTATCTCGGAAGGCGAGTACACGGTCAAATGCTGAATGGTGGATCGCATAGGCATGCGTCGACTTGATCTTGGTCGGATTTCCCTTCTTCCCGAAGAGCAAATTCTTGGTGACGAGTTCCAGCTCAGCCCTCACCACGTTCATCCCCAAATAGAACAATTGCCAGTTAGACATTTTGCGCAATTGTACGATGGCATCCGACAATGGGCGCGGATCACCGGTCAAGAAAGAAACGTCGTCCTCAAATATCAGCACATTGTCCAGTCCCCGGGCCTTTGCAATGCTGACGATTTCCAAATGACATAGTCCTGTCGCCGTGTGCCTAAGT
>JAFDFO010000118.1 GCA_019309815.1 Deltaproteobacteria bacterium | reverse complement strand
AAGGCGAAAGCCGCAATCCTGGACCCCTTGACCCCTCTGGGATAACGCCTGTTCAATTGGGGATAACCCATCTATTTGGCCTCAATTAAC
Source organism: Deltaproteobacteria bacterium (assembly GCA_019309815.1). Taxonomy (GTDB): domain Bacteria; phylum Desulfobacterota; class Desulfobacteria; order Desulfobacterales. The sequence continues at coordinate 11,411 of JAFDFO010000118.1, read as the reverse complement.
TACAACTAATCGGGAGATGATCCTTGTTCAAAAACTTCTATTTTACAGGCATTTTGAAGCTCCCCGCAGTTCCGCCACGGGGGGACGGGGACTGAGTTAGCTATTGCGGTTCAACCCGGCGGTCGCAATTTGCGGCGCCGCTCAATGAGGCGCTGCGTCCTTTTTCTTCTCCTCCTTGAACTCAAACCCCGTCACAAATCGTTGGGATATGGTCTCGGCCTGAATGGCCGAAAGAATGACATGGTTGCTGTCTGTTATGATAATGGAACGAGTACGCCGCCCCTGTGTAGCATCTATCAACCGTTTCTCCTCTTTTGCTTCTTCCTTGAGCCGTTTCATCGGGGCAGAGCCGGGGGTAACAATTGCAATAATTCGACTGGTAACCACCGTGTTTCCGAATCCAATGTTCAACAAAGATGTTTCCATGCTCTCCTCCGGGTGTTGTTATTCGTTATTGGTTATTGGAAATTCCACGTAGCAGCCTAATATAGGTGCAATACTGGATGCTATGTTCTATTTCCAATTACTCTACGTTTTGCACCTGCTCCCTAATCTTCTCCAGTTCGCTCTTGAGGGACACTACGACTTGGGACAGCTCAGCATCTCCCACCTTTGAACCTATGGTGTTGACCTCGCGATTGAGTTCCTGCAGGAGAAAATCGAGAGATCTTCCAGCCGCACCTTCTGATTCAATCATGCCCCGAAACTGCTTCAGATGGCTCTGGGCACGAACTATCTCTTCAGTAATGTCGCCTTTATCGACCAGAAAAGCTACCTCCTGAGCGAGCCGGTTTGGATCCAACTCTACCTTACCTTCAGTGAGGACGGTTATCCGTTCGTGCAAGCGATCATGATACTCTGATAAAATGGATGGGGACAGGGCCTTTATCTTAGAAAAACCGTTGTCCACAAGACCGAGACGTTTCTGAAAGTCGTCATAGACAGTCTTGCCCTCCGAAATCCGCATGGCATCCACGCCTTCCAACGCCTCGCCAATACACGACGACAGAGTTTTCCATGATCTGTCCAAATCTACTTCAGGCTCTGTAGCCGTGACAACCCCTTCCATGGCCAGAAGCATTTTCAACCCTATTCTTTCTTCCAGTTCCAGGGTCCGATTCAGATCCCTCAGAGCTCTAAGACATGCCTGGGCAAGAGGAACGTTTACCTCAATTCGGGAAACCGTCTCGGCCCTGTCCTTGACTTTCACACTTACGTCCACACGGCCCCGTGCGATCTTACCCCCTATCAGTTTCTTGACACGATCCTCCATGGGGAACCACTGTCTAGGAAGACGCACTAAGACCTCCAGATAACGTCTGTTCAGTGTACGTATCTCAACGATATATGTCCGACCTTCGTCTTCCTTCTCAGCTCTTCCAAAAGCGGTCATGCTCTTAATCATACAATCACCCAAACCCTTATGACTCCGCCCAATGTGTAACTCAAGAAGCAGAGTCTTGTCTCACGTTATTCCAATGTATCTTAAAGGGTCGCAGAATAGTCGCCCTTTGTCCCCGAAGGTACCGAGTCCGGGGACTGTCCCAACTGATACATATATTTGTTTCTGACAGACTCCAGGAAACTAACGATAGGTTTCCCGGCATAATCCGGATAGGTCCACTCCAGCGGATGAAACCGACCCTTACGGTAAGTCAGGGTTAAATCTGCATATATCCCCGCTTTGAGGTAGACACGGTGTGCGAAGTTCTTCCCGGTCGCCAGGACAAATCGCTCGGGCACGAAGTAACCGGGATCGATGTTGATAAGCCGTTTTCCCCCCTTTGAAAATCGGTCCTCAAGATCATTTGTGATGTATTTGACGTCGGGCAAAGCGTCCTGCTGGATCAACGTGTCGAAACAGATGAAACGCCTGAAAAGAGGGGCGCCCATTTCAGGCGCGTAGTAATCCGTATGATCAAATGGTAACCACGGACTTACAATATCCACCGGTCCAAAGGATGTGCGCAGAAGGCAAGCAGTCTCTATCAAGAGCAGCTTGTCCTGCATAAACATACCAACAACTAACTTGGCTGGTTTCGGCTTATGTGGAATGCTCATGAGTACGAATGATCAACAGAAATACATCAGGGCCGCCCCACGCTCGCGTACTGAAACCCCAGGTCACGCATTCGTTCCGGCTCATAGATATTTCGCAAATCAACCACATTGCGTTGTTTCAGAAGGCCTCTCATCCGATCCCAGTCAATATTTCGGAACTGATTCCATTCCGTAGCCAGGACTAACACATCAGCCCCTTCAGCGGCAGCGTATAGATCCTCCCTGTAGTCAACATCGTCCAGATAGTTTTTCGCTTCTATCATCCCAGCCGGATCATATGCCTGGATCTTTGCTCCTTTGGCCTGCAGTCCCTTGATGATGGGAATTGTGGGCGAATCCCGCATATCGTCTGTATTTGGTTTAAAGGTTAGACCTAGGAAGGCAATCGTTGTTTGCTCCGCATCACCTCCGACCGCAGATACGATTTTTTCAATCATCATACCGGGACGCTCGTGGTTGACTTGAATGGCACCTTCGACGATCTTGAATTCATATCCGTGCTGTTTCGCAATCTGAACAATGGCCTGGGTGTCTTTTGGAAAGCACGACCCGCCAAAACCAGGTCCCGGATGCAAGAACTTGGATCCGATTCGTCCGTCAAGGCCCATCCCCTTAGCCACTCTGTGTACATCCGCGCCAACCAATTCACAGATGTTTGCCATTTCGTTGATAAAGGAGACTTTTGTTGCCAAAAATGCATTGGATGCGTACTTGATCATCTCCGCTGTGGCTATGTCTGTGATCACGAAGGGCGTTTCAATAAGATAGAGGGGATTGTAAAGGTCCTTGAGAATAGCAATCGCCTGTTCGCTCTCGGCACCGATAACGACCCGGTTCGGATGCAGGAAATCCTCAATGGCCGAGCCCTCTCTTAAGAACTCTGGATTTGAAGCCACGTCGAAGGCACATGGTTCTGACTGATTCTCCTTAATAATCGACTCAAGCAGTTTTCCGGTGCCCACGGGTACGGTGCTCTTGGTGACCACCACCTTATAACCGTTCATGGTCTGACCGATGGATCTTGCGACCTCCTCCACGTATCTCAGGTCAGCACCACCCTCGTCGTCAGCCGGCGTGCCCACGGCAATGAGAATCACCAGAGCATTGCGAACACCATCCTCGATGTCTGTCGTAAATAAGAGGCGTTCCTCACTGAGATTCTTGTTGACGAGCTCTGTAAGTCCGGGTTCGTAAATGGGAACTTTGCCCTGTTTCAGCCTGTCAATTTTGGATTCATCCTTGTCCATACAAGTTACCCGCAGGCCAAACTCTGCAAAACAGGCTCCCGTGACAAGCCCGACGTACCCGACTCCAACCACACAGATATTCATTGAATTACACTCCTTTGAGTTCTCACGCTTTGACTAGGGCTGCAAGGTCATCAACGACTTCAACCGCTGCCATTGCATAGCAGATCCAAAACACCCTAAATGAACTCGTTTAGCCTCCTTTTCGCTCTTTGTCAATCCACGACCCCGTCACGGGTTTTTCCAGTTTTGGCAGATCGATGACACAATCTGAGCAGCTGTGACATACTCCAGGGGTGACATTTTCATGTTCAGTATCCGTTTGACCGGGAAGATAGGATGGAAGAGGTGTAGCAGATCCAATTTGCCCACAACATGGAGCTCGGGCATGACCATGCAGCCTCGGTCTAACTATCCGCCCGCCACCATCTTTACGGTTCTATTGGCTTTGCTTCGTCTATGAGCATGATAGGGATGTCATCCCTGATTTCGTACAGGAGTTTGCACTGATCACAGACAAGACCGTCTTTGCTGTCATTCAGATGAATATCTCCCTTGCATTTCGGACAAGCCAAAATGTCCAATAACTCCTGGCTAATTCCCATCGTTTAACCTCCCTTCAAAAATGGCGGTTGTGGTTGAGCCGTTTAGTAACAGCCCGCGCTAGGGCAGTTGTCAAAAACATGTTCCGTTTTGAACCGTTTGTGAGGAGCCGGCAGAGGGTATCTCTTTTGGAAGTCAGGTCACCGAATATTTCCTGACAGGTACCACAACGGCACGGATCTTCTACACAGGCTTGAGCCATGTACAAACACGCTACCAAGTGTGTAAGGGGCGCTGCCGTGTGCCTAGCCTGTAGCGTTCCGTACATGTTGCCCCCGACGAGCGAAGAGGGGAATTGACCTGATTCAAAAAGAGATACCCCCTGCCAGCCTAACAAGGCTGCCGCAAAAGGAACATATTTTTGACAATCACTATAAAACTACCCGACTAACTCTCTAATCCACGCATACTCGTCCCGCAGACCCTCTTCGATCGGCACTCTTGGCTCATATCCAAGTTCCAGGCGTGCCTTGGTCATGTCTGCAGAGGTGTGCCGCACATCACCTTTTTGCGTTCCCTCATAACGGACTTCAATCTCCCGACCCACGATGTCCTGTATGATCAGGATGACATCATTTAAAGAAATGCGTGAGCCTCCTCCAATGTTGAAGACTTCTCCTGGCAACCCGTTTTTGGAGGCAAGCCAGTTGGCTTTCACAATATCGTCCACATGCGTAAAATCCCTGCTCTGCTCACCATCTCCGTACACCGCAATAGGCTTACGCTCAATGGCCCATCTGAAGAAACGGTGAAACGCCATGTCTGGTCTTTGACGGGCCCCGAAGACCGTAAAATAACGCAGTGATACCGTTGGCACCCCGAAATTCCTGAAGTAGAGCCAACAAAGGTGTTCAGCGGCCAACTTGGAGGGAAGACTCCTTCATAGGCAAGTCCTGCGTATCTCCATAGACTGAAGAGGACGAAGCATATATGAATTTTTTGACCGGATTACTTGTACATGCTTCAAGCAACATCTGCGTGGCGAGGATGTTGTTGTCAGAATAGACCTTGAAGTTCTCTCCCCAGCTGGCCCGAACGCCGGCCTGAGCAGCTTGATGAAAAACGACCTCAACCCCTTCAAAAAGTTCTGCCAAATTTACTTCAAGAAGGCTCGCCTCAACGAACTCGAATTTCTGGTCCTTCTTCAAAGCAGCAATATTGGCCTCTTTAATAGATTTGGAGTAGTAATCCATGAAACTGTCGATACCGGTAACCTCGCATCCCTTGTCAATCAAATATTCACAGAGATGAGAACCAATAAACCCGGCGGCCCCCGAAACTAAGCATTTCATAATGTCTTGCCCCGCACCACTTAAAGCCTCAACATGTCACAAAAATTGAACCCACAAGAGGACTCAGGCCGACCCAAGGTTCTGAATCTTATCCAGCACATCCTCTACAGAGATTCTCTCCATACACTTTTTTGTCTCACATTCCCGTTTAAAACAAGGACTACATTCCAACTCAGCTCGTATGATCTGATGGCCCGACCCGAATGGACCGGTTCGCCACGGCGCGGTTGGCCCAAAGAGAGCCACCACCGGCGTCCCTACCGCCGCGGCCAAATGCATCGGTCCCGTATCAGGGGAAACGACAAACTCTGCTTCTTCGTAAAGGGCAGCCAGCGTCAACAAGGTGGTCTCGCCGGCAAGATTAGCCGCATTGCCCTTCATCGCGGAGATGATCTCTTCAATGGCATAGTGGTCTGTTGGGCTCCCCGTGAAGACCACGTTTGCCCCGAATTCCTCGATCAACCGGTCAGCCAGTGCCGAGAATTTCTCGTCGTCCCAAAGTTTCGTGTCCCACTTGGCTATTGGATGGATTGCTACGAGTTGTTTATCTTGAATCACTCCATGCCGTGCTAAAAGGTCACGGGCAGCATCGCGATGCTGGTCATGCACCGGAAGATCAAAGACAATCTCATTGGACGGAATACCCAAGGCCTCAAGAAGCATCATACCTCTCAAAAGGGCATGATGCTCCATACTGACAGCAGGAATACGCTCGTTCAAGAACCGGTAGCTCTGTTCCATATGTTCCATGCCTTTGCCAAACCCGATCTTACGCCCCCCCTTGCTCAATCCGATCAAAACACCGCTCTTGAGCAGTCCCTGGAAATCGAGTATCAAGTCATAACTGGTATCCCTTAGTGTTCCTATGAACTGATACGCTTCTTTAAGGTCTTCCAGGTTCCCTGACTCCAAAAGGCCTCGGATCCACCGCTTTCGGCCCGAAATCAGAACCCGATCCACGGCCTCGTGACCCGCAACAAGATCTGATGCAGCCTCTTCTACGAGCCATGCAATGTGGGCGTCAGGATAGTGTTTTCTAATGGCATTGAGGGCTGGGAGCGTATGGATCACGTCACCAACAGCACTCATCTTTACAATCAAGATATTCATAGTATCAGTATTGAAGATTGAAAATTGCTGGGAAAGAAACCTTGCGCTCTGCGTACATTGCTATTGGCACTCCACGTTCTTCAAGGTTAATACTCAAACACTTTGAAGGGTTCTGATGCTTTTTTGCTTTTCAATATTCAATCTTCAATATTCAATATTCAATTTATAGCATCGCCTTCGCCACCCCGTACACTTGATCAACCGTGATCTCTTCCATGCAGCGGTGGTCTTCCGGGCAACTGGTTTTGAGACAGGGGCTGCAATCCATCGGCACCCTTATAATACGACTTTTCGAACTGCTAGGTCCAGTCGTGACAGGGTTTGTAGAACCAAAAATGGCAACCAAAGGAATATCAAGCGCTGCAGCTACGTGCATCAGTCCGGAATCGTTGGTTATAAAGAGATGACACCTGTCAATGACAGACACAGCCTGGCGTAGGGTGGTCTTGCCGCAAAGGTTTACGGGTGCAATCTTCATGAATCGGGACACCTGGTCTCCTACCGCCGCGTCACCCGGCCCGCCCAGAATGACAACACAAGCCCCTGAAGACTCCTGCAGCCTGTCACACAGAGCAGCAAAGCGCTCAGGAAACCAACGCTTGGCCGGCCCGTAAGTGGCCCCGGGGCTAACCCCCACCAATGGCTGCCCACTGTTGATCTGGTATTCAGACAGGAACACTTCAGCCTCGTGCCGCTCCTTCTCGCTCACCTGCAGCGTGAGGTCTCGACCGTCCGCCCCCAGACCCGCTCCTTCCAGAATGCCGAGATAGTAATCAATTTCATGGACCTCTTTGAGTCTAGGCTCAAGATTAACACCGTGTGTCAGCAAGAGATGGCGACCGTCGGTTTTATAGCCAAGTCGATAAGGAATTCTTGCAAGATAAGCCAAGAGAGCCGCCTCAAAGGCGTTCTGCAATAGAATAGCCAAATCGAATCTTCTCTTACGCAACGACCTTGAAAGACGAACCTTTCCGGACCACCCGTTGTGCCTTCCTTCCGAGTCATACACCAGAAGATCATCAATGTCGGGGCTGCTGTAGAAAATAGGGGCGACCCAGGGTTTAGCCAGGATGCTCACCTCAGCATCAGGGAAATTCTTGCGAATTGCCCGGACCGCCGGCGTCGTAAGTATAGCATCTCCCACCCAGTTCGTGGAACGAACAAGGATGCGGTTGATTTTTCGAATATCGAGTTTTGGCTTATCCATTTGTCTTCGACTGCTCCGTGGGATCATCCCAAAACTCTGTGCCAGATGATTCCGCCCAGCAGTAGAATCAAGGCTTCAAGAACTGTTGTATGACTTCCAGTGTCCTATCTACGGCACCCTTGTTGTTCTGAAATACGCTGAAGGCCTGCTCTCCCATCAACCGTGCCCGGCCGCTATCGGCTAACAGGGTCGCGGCTGCCTCAATGAACTCTCCGACACCCTTGACCTGAATCGCCCCTCCGGAATTGGTCAGCATCTCTGCTATCCACGGGAAATCGGTCATATCAGGTCCAAAGATGATCGGCTTGGCAAATGCAGCGGGTTCCAAGGGGTTGTGCCCGCCTTCCTTGACCAGGCTACCCCCGACAAAGCTGATATCGGCCAGAGCGTAAAGCTGACGTAACATACCCATGGTATCAACCACAATTACGTCAATCACCACTCCAGGCGGGATGTTTTCCATGTCGTCTGTTACTGCGGTGGACCATCCGGAGGAGGCAAACAAATCATGGACAGCCGGCGCACGGTCCGGGTTTCTAGGCACAACGAGAAGAACGATATCATCGAATCGTTTTCTCAGTTGCGAAAAGACGTTCAATAGGATTTCTTCTTCACCTTCGTGCGTGCTACCCGCCAGAAGAATCCGGCAATGAGCAGGTATCTTCATGGATTGTCTAAGTCTTCCCAATTCATCGTCCAATATCGCCTGTTCTTCATGATCAAACTTGATATTCCCAGTGACCCTGATGCGGTCCGCAGGAGCGCCTACCGCCTGAAATAGCTTGGCATCTGTTGGGCTTTGGACACATATCATAGACATTGTGCTAAATACCGACCTCATGAAAAAAGACAAGGCCTTATATCCGGAAAACGATTTTGGAGACATTCGACCATTCACCAGGACAGCAGAGACCTCACGCTTCTTTAACTCGAACAGAAAATTCGGCCAAATATCCGACTCCACGAGAACAAAGATGGCGGGATCAATACCATCAACTACCCTTCTTACAGACCAGATGAAATCATAGGGGAAGTAGAAAATGTGATCAACGTCTCTGCTCAGCAGCTTTTTTGCAATCTCATTGCCTGTCATTGTGGAGACCGAAAAAACAACGGGACGATCTGAGTAACTCCTACGTATCCTCCGTACCAGGGGAACAGAAGCAAACACCTCCCCTACTGAAAGAGCGTGTATCCATATTGGCCGCATATCAAATCGAGGGGCACGGAATCCTGCGCCCAAGCGCTTCAGTACTGTTGCTCGCCTCTTCTTGAGCGTGAGGGCTTGTGCCAACAGAACGGGGAGAACAAAGCCTCCCCCAAGCAAGAACAGGATATTATAGAAGTGTCTCACCCTCTCAGAATTCCTCGACCTACTCATGCGGTTCTCAGAGATCTCTTGATATATTCCTCCAACCCGCCCGTGTCATCACCAAAAGAGATGACCATCTTCAGTATAAGAAGATTGAAAGGCTTTTTCTGACTTTCTTGGATACGCACATAATCCTTTTCGGTGGTGATCATAAATTCAGCACCGAGAGATTCTCCCACTCCGGCAATGGATCTCAAATCTTCATCCGAATAGCAGTAATGATCAGGAAACGACAAGAACTCGACTATGTTACCACCCAGCCTGGCTAGCATTTCCCGAAAATCCTCATTCCTGGCAATTCCGGAAAAGGCGAGAAGCTTTCGGTCCTTCAAGAAATCAAGGGGGTAAGTCTCACCACCCCCATTGCCTGCGAGTTGGTCCGGGATGCGGGCACCTCTGAAGATCGGCCGACCCGCAGCAATCCGTTGAAAGTAGGATAAAGTCTCAGGTGAAGTCGTGCCAGTCTCGGACTGCGTCAGGACGAAAGCATCAGCTCTCCCTAGTTGACTCAATGGCTCACGAAGAATGCCCCTGGGAAGAAGATGACCGTTTCCAAATGGATTCCGAGCATCCAGAAGCAGGAGATCTATGTCGCGTTTCAGCCGAACGTGTTGAAATCCATCATCCAAGAGAAGAACATCTGAACCAAACAGACGCAGTGCCAACCTTCCGGTCCGCACGCGGTCTCTGCCAACGACTACAGGAACCCCTTCTAGCTTGAGGGCCATCAGGTACGGCTCATCGCCGGCTTCGTCCGGCTTCATCTTTACCGTCTCACCATCAGAGACAATTCCCCCCCTTTTTTCTGCACGCCCTCCATATCCACGGCTAATGACTGCTACCTTGAGCCCCATACGTTTGAGCAAATCAGCTATGTAAAGTGTTACCGGTGTCTTTCCAGTCCCACCAACAGTGATATTTCCAACCGATATGACCTTGCATGGCAGCCTTTCCCGTTTCAGAATGCCCCCCCCATAGAGATGCATTCTCAAGGTTACTGCCAGCTGATAAACGAATGAACATGCCCCAAGCGCGCTATTAAGAGGCGATGGAAAGGCCGAGCCATTTCCATCTTCCTGGTTCATCACCTTCTCTATTTTTTGTCGTACTGTGGACACTCGCCTAATCGCCTCTCGCAGGTCACAAAGATTTCATTTGAATATCTTTTGCTCTTCACTTGAATCCTTGGACCCTCGACCCCTTGGATCCTTCAGTAGTTTTTAGAGAATTTGCACTCGAACCCTTGAACCCTCTGGGATCACACCGGCTTAATTGGAGATGACACACTTATCTTACCTTAATTAACTACAACTAATCGGGAGATGATCAAACATGTTCAACATGTACCAGCATCAGAGAACTGAAGGCTACAAACAGGATGTTTGAAAGCCATGCTGATGACAAAGGGTTCATAGATCCATTGTGCCCCATGGAGAGGCAGAAACTGTAGACAATCCAATAGAGAAAAGCCGCTCCAATACCATAAGTAATACCCATGGCCAGACCTTCTCCTTTTTTCTTATGCAGGGCAATTGCACAAGCGACCATGGTCATGACAAGGCACACAAATGGAAACGCTACTTTGGCTTGCCGGTCAACAATATAGGGGGTAGCGTCGTATCCTTCCGCCTCTATTTTCTGTATGTAGTCAGCCAACTCCTTGAAGCTCATCTCCTCCGATTTCTTCACAATACTTTTCAGACTTTCCGGGGACAGATCAATCCTCAGTTTGAGTGTCTCGGGAAAAGTCATCTCATAAGTTCCGTCTGCGAGACGTTTCTGTTCGAAACAATCCATCAAAATCCATTCACCGTTCTTGTAGACCCCTGTCTTGGCATCAACGCGTTTGAGCAGGTTGAACTGGCTATTGAAGAAGCTGAGACTTATTCCGGAAATCGTCTCATCAACGGGGTTGAAGTAGTCTATATGATAAATAGACCGATGACCTTTCATCCAAACATTCTTTTCGCGAAAACTGGCTATTCGTTTTTTTACTTCAACATTCCAGATGTGGTTGGCCTTAAACATGGTAATCGGAACGACCACCTCGGCAAAGAAGAACAGGAGAATGCTGAAAGCAAAACCCCCAACAAGTAAGGGAGCTACAAGAGAATAGGTGCTCACACCGCAGCTCCTCAAGGCCAATAGCTCATTGTTTCTGGCCATCAGGCCGAGGAAGATGATGACAGCCAACAGCACCGCGACTGGGGTCACTTGACCCATGACAAAGGGGATTCTAAGTAGAAAGAAAAGGAAGGCACGAGATACCGGTACACCTGCCTCAATAAAATCATCGATCTTTTCAAAGAAATCGACAACAAGATATATGCTGACAACTGCACAGAGCGCTGTCAAAAAAACCTTTATGACTCCGCCCGCCAGGTATTTTCGGATTATGAGCATTTACTACTACACTCCACCTATGTTTTCCGGTTCTTCTCCAATTTAGTTGGAGAAGAGGGTTCGAGGAATCAAGGGGTCAAGGATTCAAGTGTCTGTTTTTGAACCATTTTATCAAT
>JAFDFO010000351.1 GCA_019309815.1 Deltaproteobacteria bacterium | reverse complement strand
GGGCCATCCGGTCACTTAACAACCGAATATAAGAATATTAAAGAAACAAAGTTGTCCGGTGCATTGTTTGACGTTCCCGCCGGTTATCAAAAAATGTCCATGCCGGGGATGCCGGGAATGGAAGGGATGATGGACCACCAGCCTAAGTAGGATGTGAAGCCCAGGCTGTGCTCAGGTTTCCTGAATCACGCTCACTAGAACCTATCTCAAGAATAAGATTAGGGTTCAGGGCAAGGCGCGGAGCGGTGAAGAAGCGGAGCATACACGGTAGTATGTGAGCATTTTGAACCGCTTCGCAACGCCGCCATGGGCACTTAGATTGTTTTTGAGATAGGTTCTAGAATACTGCCTTCTTAGACCACCATAAACCGTAGGAGTTCAGGATTCGACACATGACCCCGAGTATGAAAAGGCTCATGATCCTTGGGGCCGGCCCCAACCAATTACCTGCTATTCAAAAGGCCGTCGACCTCGGGTTCTATGTTATTACGGCCGACTACTTGCCCCAGAATGTGGGACACAGATTTTCCCATCAATCTGTCAATTGCAGTACTCTAGATCAGGAGGGGATTCTCCAGGCCGCAAAAGAACTTGATATTGACGGTGTCATGACAATGGCCTCTGACGTCGCAACGCCGACGGTCGGGTTTGTTGCTGAACAACTTGCTTTGCCCGGAGGCTTTCCGTCGGCGGCCAACATATTGTCAAATAAGGCCAGTTTTCGCGTATTCCAACGTGAGCATGGATTCCACAGTCCAAGGTTCATAGTGGGCAGCCAACTAGAAAATGTTGCAGAAGGGATTGCAACGCTGTCCCCCCCCTTGATGTTCAAGCCTGTTGACACGTCAGGGTCTCGTGGCATTTCCAAGGTGGACAAGGTTGACAAAAAACTAAACCTTGCTGCGTTTGAGAGTGCTCAAGAATATTCGCGTTCAAAGAGGGTTTGTGTCGAAGAGTTTGTTGAGGGGGTCGATGTTAGCGGGGACGGATTCTTATTGAACGGGCGCTTTGGATTTGCACTCATTACTCAAAAGTACAAGAACGGTTTTGTCGTGACAGGACACAGTCTGCCGACAACCCTCTCTGCCGAAGACCAAAGGCGGGTTTTGGCAGAAGTTGCAGCAAACTGCAAGGCAGCGGGATATACGGATGGGCCACTGGATTTTGACGTTCGTGTCTCGCCTGAACATGTAACGGTTTTGGAAATGAGTCCTAGGCTGGGTGGTAATGGTATCCCCATGATCATCGAACGCGGAACCGGCGTCGATTTGATTGCTGCAACCATTTGTTTCGCATTGGGTGAGAAGGTGGATGTTTCAAAGAGATGGGAGGACACCAGGGGCTGCGGGTCATGGATATTTGGCAGCGAGCATGGTGGGATCCTTGAAAAAATAGCGACAGATCAAGAGGTCAGCGCTACTATTCCCGAAATCTTTGAATATGTTGTTCACTACCAAATTGGAGAGCGGGTGCCCCATTTCATTCACAGTGCTGCCAACTTGGGCTATGTACTCTTTGATTGCCCATCGGAGATGAGCTATACTCAGCGGGTCAAGAAAATCGAAGAGGCTTTGGGAATAAGAGTCATTTAGACTTTGTGTAAACCAGATTATCGGATAGCAATCGCCATGGCAAACAAATAGTATATCATCACAAAGAGAAGGCACCTGATGACAATGGACATTTCCTGGGAATTACTAAACAGCATAGAAGGTGAATATGGGGATTCGTTTTACCTTCTTGATCTGGAATCTTTCAAAAACAACTATTACGAATTTCTGGAGGCCTTCCGCCACATCTATCCCAATACGAACATAGCATACTCATACAAGACGAATTACATTCCGAGACTGTGCCAGAGCATTAACTCATTTGGAGGGTATGCAGAAGTCGTTTCTCGGATGGAATATGACCTGGCTATGCGCATTGGCGTGCCCCCCGAACGCATCATTTATAACGGCCCGTACAAGTGCGAATCAGACATAAAGGAGGCCCTTCTATCAGGAGCCGTTGTAAATGTAGACGGACCTTATGAGGTGGACATTGTTGAGGCAATAGCCAGGGAGGCTCCTGATCATACCTTGCTGGTCGGATTACGCTGTAATTTTGATGTGGGAACAAACTATGTTTCCCGCTTTGGCTTTGACGTTCAGGGAGACCAGTTTCGGGCTGCTCTTAAAACCCTGAATGGCATAGATAACTGTCTCGTGGCCGGGTTGCACTGTCACTTTCTTC
>JAFDFO010000350.1 GCA_019309815.1 Deltaproteobacteria bacterium | reverse complement strand
GGATAACGACCATGACATTCGATCCAAGCAGTAATATTCAAGATCTCCTGATGTTTGGTGAGTTTGGTGGCGTTAACCCGTCAATCACTGATTCCGCGACGTATACTTTTATGAGTCCGGACAAAATGAGGGATAGGTTCGAGACTGAAATGGAAGGGTGCTTCCTCTATTCAAGACACTGGAACCCGATAAACAAATATCTCTCCGCCGCACTGTCCGAACTTGAGTCCAGCGAATCAGCACTTGTGACTGCCTCCGGTATGGCTGCAATAAGTAGTACTATTCTACAAGTTTGCGATGGGGGTGATGAAATCATTTCAGGCCGTACTATATATGGCGGAACTTATGCCTTTTTTAAGAATTTCCTGCCGAGATTTGGCATAAAGGTGCGCTTTGTTGACATATTGGATACCGAGGCAATCAAGAATGCTATATCCAAACACACGAAGCTGATTTACTGCGAGTCAATAAGCAACCCGCTGATGGAAGTTGCCAAGATTCCCGAATTAGGCAAACTTGCTAATCAATATGGAATCAAGCTTGTCGTTGATAACACATTTAGCCCGATGACCATTTCGCCCGTACGGCTGGGGGCCGATGTAGTCATTCACAGCTTAACAAAATTTATAAACGGTACCAGTGATTGTGTTGGAGGTTGCGTATGCTCGACAAATGACTTCGTTAGTCAACTAACCAACATCAATGGTGGAGCGTCAATGCTGTTGGGACCCGTATTGGATAGCTATCGTGCAGCAAGTATTCTAAAAAACCTTCACAGCTTGCACATTCGCATCCAAAAACACAGCGCCAATGCACTCTATGTTGCGGACCAATTTGAGAACCTTGGGTTTAAAGTGTTTTATCCCGGGTTGCCATCGCACGGCCAACATGAACTGATGAAACAAATAATGAATTCCCGGTTTGGCTTTGGCGGTATGCTGGCCGTGGATGTCGGTAACCAGGACAATGCTGACAGGCTGATGACCAGAATGCAGGAGGAAAAGGTTGGGTACTTAGCGGTAAGCCTCGGGTATTTCAAAACCCTGTTCACTTCACCGAGCAGCAGCACGGCCTCGGAAATTCCCAAAGAAGAACAGGAGAAGTTGGGTCTGACCCACGGGTTGGTGCGGATATCTGCCGGAATTGATAACGATATTGAAAGAAGCTTTAAACGCATAGTGAAGTGCCTCAAAGAGCTTGACCTGATCTGACATTCGATATTTTTATTAAGCGTGTAGCTTCCCTAAATCGATCCGCGGACTGGTCTCAATCACTAAGAGAGGAAACGAATGATGGACACAGCGATTTTGCAGGCAATGGAGGCGCCGGAACTAAGGAAGTATATTGAGTTCCTTCTTTGGCATTACAGAGTCGTTGATGCCTTCTGGTTTATCTATGTTGCTGAGCGCTTTGATCAGCCAACTGCCGAACGCATCAACGAAAAGGTATGGGAACGCGTTTCCAGCATGGCTGCTAAAGACCTGATGTCACGATTTGATATCACGGAAAAGGGCCTCAAGGGTTTTGTGAAAGCCCAGAGGCTGTTCCCTTGGTGCATCCTTGTGGGGTATCAAATCGAAGAATCAGACGATGAAGTGGTCATCTCTGTCCCATCTTGCCCTACACAGAAAGCAAGGCTTAGACGCGGCCTAGACGAGTTTGTATGCAAGGAGATGCACCGTGGAGAATTCACGACGTTTGCTCAGGTCATAGACGACCGCATTCGGGTTGAGTGTCTCTTTGCCCCCCCTGATCCTCATCCTGAAGACATGTTCTGCAAGTGGCGCTTTCATCTTGAAAAGCAGTAAGGTCATGACGACATGTCCCGACTCTTGAAGGTCAGTTGCGCCCGTAAAACGGAGGACGAATCTTCCTGACCAACAACGTAGAGTGTTCACTCAAATGTCTGTGATTTAATTGGATTATCGCTACAAAGAATGTTATCAGAACAGGAACAAGGGTGAGGAGGCTTATCGTTCGGGAGGCAGGATCGTCCATGTTCAAGCACTACGCTATTAGCATTTTTGTCTTCACTGTTTTAGTCCTGAACATTCCTGCGGCCGCAGGCCCAACGACTACAGGCCACAAAAAAGAGTGTGTGATTCTCCTTCATGGTATGGCTAGAACCACATCATCCATGCATGACCTTGAAACGTATCTCTCAGGCAAGGGTTACAAGACTGTCAATTGGGCCTATCCGTCGACCAGTGAATCGATAGAGAGGATAGCCGCGGTA
>JAFDFO010000117.1 GCA_019309815.1 Deltaproteobacteria bacterium | reverse complement strand
GATTCTGAGGGCTCCTTCACCGTATTCACCCCCAATGCCGATTCCGGCCTTGAAGACACTCGGAAAGACTAGCACGCCCTTGGCATTTTTGAGAAACTCCTTGCCCCCTTTCACGTCATTGTAGAAGCGCTCCAGGGCAACGTCCACACTCGTGTCAATCTCCTTGGCCGTGGCATTGATTGTACCTTCATGGGATTGACCTCCTTCTCATATCAGGCAGGATAAAGCCTGTTTTTAGGGGAGTTTGTTCAACCAGGAAGGATCCTCAAGCCAGTGATCCTCCAAATCTTCCAGCTCACCACTCCCTTTGAGCATAGTAAGAATATTCTCTAACCAGTTGACGAGAAGCGGATCATTGGCAGGGACTGCGATACCAATCGGCTCATACGTCAACGGGGTGATCACGGACACAAGGTCCTCGTAAGGATGGCGCAGGAGGGACACCAGGCAGATGAGATAATCAGCAACCAGGGCGTCAACTTTGCCCTGAATCACCAGGTCAACTGCCTCATCATAGCCCTTGGTCGCCACGAGATAGGCCCTTGGTAAGGCTTTTTCCGCAAAAAGCTGGCTGGTGGAACCCTGCAGTGCCGCCAGGGTGAAGTCCGGGCTGTTTATGTCAGATGCATCTTTTACGGACGCGATTGTTTTGGCTTTGGTCAGGAACGCCTTTCCAGAGATGAAATACGGCCCGACAAAGGCCACCTTTAGATTTCTCTCGGGGATAATGGTCATGCCGGACATCACCATGTCCACCTTGCCCGCCTCAAGCGCCGGCAGCAACTCAGCAAACGGCATGCGCTCAAACCTGAGTGTTACACCCATGGCGTCGGCCATATATCTGGCCAGGTCGGGCTCCATACCGATGATTTCTCCCTCTTTGGTTGTCATGTTGAGCGGGGGCATGTCTCCGGACGTACCCACGATCAATTCTCCCCTTTTCACAATCTGATCGATGACCGGTGAAGCAGACGCTCCCGCCTTAGGGCCTGTCATGTGGGCACATGCCGACAATAAGCCCATAGCCAATACAAGAAGAATGATGATACTTGTTCTTTTCATGGAACTCCTCCTTCGCAAAAAAGGTGGTTGAAATGCACCGTATTAGGGAACAAGTCTCAATGACACCCGCGCCTGGAAACCAGTGCGGTCAGACGTTGACATAGAGCACATTGGTACGGTTTTTTCAAGCTTCTTTCCACGGTCCTTGCGGCTCGTTCTCTTAGCCTAATACCTCGGAAATCCTTGCAGAGAGGTCACGAATGGTGAAGGGCTTTTGCAGGAAACCGTCACAACCCCTCTCCATTATCTCGGCTGCTCTCCCGTCCTTGGTGTATCCTGTCGAAAGGATCACCTTTACGTTCGGGTTGATCTCTTTCATTCTGTCGAACGCGTCGCCGCCACCCATTTCCGGCATGATCATGTCCAAAATAACGAGATCGATACCGGCCTGGCGTTCTTCATAGATCTCAACAGCCTCCTTTCCCCCCTTGGCCTGAATCACCGCGAAACCAAGCTTCTCGAGCAGCTTGGCCCCAACCTCCAGGACCATGGGTTCGTCGTCCACGAGAAGAACCGTACCGCTTCCCTTGATGATCTGGTCTATAGGCGTCACAGGTTTTTCAACCTCCTTTTCCGACGCCTGAAGATAGATGCTAAAGGTTGTTCCCTGCCCTTTGCTGGAATCGACATCGATGTATCCACCATGCCCTTCGATAATACCATATGCTGAAGCCAAACCAAGCCCGCTTGCATTCATCTCCTCTTTGGTGGTGAAAAACGGTTCAAAGATTCGCTCCCTGGTTTCATCGTCCATGCCAACACCTGTGTCGGTGATTGTCAAGAGCACATAATTCCCGGGCTTTGGGTCATGGACATGGCCCTCCATGTCCTTATGCGTAACCATAGTACTTGTCAATGTCAGATCTCCGCCATCCGGCATGGCATCGGCGGCATTCACTAATAGATCCTCAAAAACCTGTTCTATCTGACTCATATCTACCTCTACAGCAGGCAGGTCATCGGCAAAAGAGCAGCGTATCTTAATTCTTCTTCTCGCTTGGCCAAGAATTTTCGCGGTCTCTCCCACCAGTTGGTTGATATCAATTGCCCGGACTTCGTATCTCCCTTTCCCGGCATATCCCAGAAGCTGCGCGCTTAACCTGGACCCGTTGTGAACCTGCTTTTCGATGTTCCTGAGGTGTCCGTAATGCGTATGGGACATATCAATGTCCAGGAGCACAAGCGACGCGCTTGCCTGAATAACTGCAAGGAGATTATTGAAGTCATTCGCAATGCCCCCTGCGAGAGCGCCGACTGCTTTCATCTTCTGAGCCTGCTGAAGCTGGGCCTCGAGTCTTCTTTTCTCTTCTTCGACCTGCTTGCGTTCACTGGTCACCTGAAAATAGACCGAGATACCGTCTGCCTGAGGATAGACTCGGACTTCGTACCAGTTCTCATAGGGTAGTACGTCAAAGTATGTTTCGAAAGAAACAAAGGCTTTCTCCTTGACTCCCTGTGTGAATTTCTCTTCGAAAATGGAGCCCGTGAACTCCGGAAATGCCTTGTAGAAATGGTGCCCGATCACCTCCCAGCTCTTGCGGCCCAGAAGCCGGCCGGCAGCCGCATTGAAGTAAGTGACAATAAACTCACTATCCAGAGAGAAGAAGCCGTCACTGATACTCTCCAGCATCTCGAGCATTGCAATGTTGGATCGCTCCAGGGAAGCCTCTGACCGTTTATGCTCCGTAATGTCCCGGATGATGGCACACACCATCTTGCGGTCCTGAAACGGGTAAACACCGCTGGAGATTTCGACCGGAAAGATCGTACCATCTTTCTTCCTGTGGAAACGCTCTACCCGCCCGTGAGACTGGGCCGATGGTTTCCCTGACACGACCTGTTTGATGTGGGCTGCTGACCTCTCCGGCTCAGCCGAGAGTTCAGTTACCCTGAGTCCCAGGAGTTCCTCCGAACTATAGCCATACAGCGTCGAAGCCGTTCCATTGACATCCACGATCTTCTGTGTGTCGGCGTCCACCACGATGATGGCATCCGGCCCGGCAGAGAATAGCACCCCGTAGGTAGCTTCCCTCTGCTGCACTGCCTCTTTGTTTTGTTTCCGTTCAAGAGTCTCTTTTTCCAGCGCCTTTACCCGTTGTTCCAGTTCTTCGTAGGTCGGCTTCTTGGCCATGGGAGGTTTCCTTTCAAATGACTCGAACTAAAAGGTTCTTCTCCAATTTAGTTGGAGAAGAGGGTCCAAGGATTCAAGGGGTCAAGGATTCAAGGGTTTGTTTTAAAGACTTTATTAGCGCCGGTAACATTCTTTCGATTTCTGTAATGTCTTTTTTTTGTGTACCCAATTCACTTTTTTCAATTAAATATAGACCCCCTGCCAACAAAATCTGGGTTCCTTTCTTTGAACTGCAATAGCGAGTGCATGCCCTGCAGCTTGACTTCGACGAGCTCAGTCGAGTTGCTGCAGGGTTAGCGAGCGAATCTAAAAATGGTATATTTCCTTACAGTCGAAGATGCCCAGTAGCTTGCTGCAGGGCATCTTCAATATTTTTTTGCTTTTCACTTGAATCCCTGGAGCCTCGACCCCTTGGATCCTTCAGTAGTTTGTAAAGCATTTCACTCGAATCCTTGAACCCTTGAACCCTCTTGCATCACACCTGTTCAATTGGATATGACACACTTATTTGCCCCTAATGAACTGCAACTAATCGGGAGATGATCCAACTAAAAAGGCCTCAAGCAAACGTATCTCAAACACGATTGCGTGAAGCCTTTGTCAACCCGTTGGGGTCTTGCTGATGTTTTTCATCTCTAGACCGAATTCGTTATAATTTTAACCCCTTATATATTGATCGGCCGGCGCTGTCAACAGCCCCCTCGACAGGCTTCCGCCTACGTCAAGGCTTCCGCCATCACTAAAGCTGTGGCGCGGCAGGCAGGGCAAGCCCTTCGGCCCTTCGGCGGGGCTTCCGCCTTCGTCAAGACTACGGCCGTCAAGACTACGGCGCGACAAGCAGGACAGGCAGGCTCAGGATAAACAAGCTCACCATAAACACTTCGACTGGCTTCCGCCTTCGCATAAAGCTTCCGCCTTCGCGTAAAGCTTCCGCCTTCGCGTAAAGCTACGGCGCGACAAGACGGCGCGACAAGACGGCGCGACAAGCAGGGCAGGCAGGCTCACCGTAGACACCGACTGGAGATTATTGAGAGGCCTCTTCGGCGATGGCCTTCCCGTAATCCTGACAAGCCCGGATCCCCTCACCTGTTGTGATGACATCTTCTTTCATATTAAAGGAGCCAAGACTGGTCATCTTCATCTTAAACACATACTGCATGGTGTCAAAAATCAGCCCCGGTGCGTCACCGCTGTGTGTGTGGGACCCGAAAGCCCCGCCAATCTTTCCACCGAGGCCTGCCTTTTGCACCAGGAAGAGAAACGTCTTCATACCACCTGTCATATCCCGATGATATGTGGGACTGCCGAACATATACGCATCATATCCCTGCAATGCCTTGTCATTCTTTATCTCGCTGATCTTCATAAGTTCGGCTTCCTGTCCGCTAATGCGAACCCCTTCAGCGATAAGCTCTGCCATCTTTTCGGTGTTACCGGTTCTGCTGTCGTAAGCAATGAGTACCTTCTTCATGTCCGTTCCTCCTATGATGTCTCACGGGGCCACTGCACGCCTTCACGCTCATCCACGAAATAACAGAAGCGGTCCCACTCGAACTCCCGTTGTGAAACAGGGCATCTCAGCTTGACATTACGCTCACCAACATCGATGACTTCCCAGTCTCCGCCGCGAGGTCCGCCATCGATGTTTATCTTTTCCCCGACTTTGAATGGATATGGACGAAACATCACAACTTTGTGTGTTGCCATCGGCTGTTCACCTCACCCCTGTCTTTACTACTTGTCTCACTCCACCTTAAAGAACGCCTTTGCTCCAGAACCGCACACCGGGCATTTGTCGGGCGGCTCCTTCTCACAGGTGTATCCGCACACGGAGCAGACATGGTAGTCCACCTCTTCAAGGTTGTCCAGGTTGTCCAGCGCCTTTTGATAAAGACCAGCGTGGATTTGCTCTACTTCATTGGCATAGGAAAAACTCCGCTCCGCAGGCTTGTTCCCCTCTTCTCTGGCTAACTCTATCATGCCCGGGTACATTTCTTTGTACTCGTGTGTCTCGCCCGAAACTGCATCCCTGAGGTTTTCCGCGGTCGTCCCCACGGCGCCCAAGGCCCGCAGGTGGGCGTGTGCATGGACTGTTTCGGCCTCGGCAGCAGCCCTGAAGAGCTTTGCAGCCTGGGGATAGCCATCCTTCTCTGCCTGCTTGGCAAAGGCAAGGTACTTTCGGTTTGCCTGGGATTCCCCGGCAAAGGCTTCCTGTAAGTTCGCGTCCGTCTTGCTCATACAAATCCTCCTTCTTGGTCTTAACTGTTCAGTAGACTGGTTTGTAAGTCAGACCCACTCATTAATCATTGTGGGATGGAGCGGACTATCCTTCCTCCTTTGTAGACCCCGGACCTACGCACGGACGGAAGGCTCCCTTGCTTGCCCCGCATACCGGGCAACACCAGCTTTCCGGCATGTCTTCAAATTGTGTCCCCTTTTGAACCTTACCCCCCTGTCCGGGTCGCAGAGGCACCCGCAGTTAACTGTCTGACATTGCTACATTTCTTCTGGATTTGCCATTTGTTTCTCTTCTCTAATTCTCACTATTCCTGGATAGCGCAGACTAGTTCTGCTTTTTCTATCACAGGTATGGCAAATCCCAGGGTATGTAAATGGGGTGAAAACTGTATTTTTGTGCAAAAAAAGCTGTATTTTTGAAGATTCCCCACAGTCCTGCTATAGCGGGACAGGGAATGCGCTCGCTATTGCAGTTCAAAAAAGAGGGGGGTGCGCGGAGGGATGGAGACGCTGTAGCAAGTCTAGTGCATGCATGTTTCTGTTCTCACGCGCAACAGATCACAATTGTGATTCTATCGGAAAAAGACCCATGAAACCGATACCGAAACGGCGCCAGAAACCGGTGTATGGGTCAACTCTAAAGACGCATTCTTGCCCATCGACCACGCCGTGCCAGAATATTCGCTCGGACCCATTTTCATTGGTGTTAAGCTCCAGCCGAAACGCGACCTCCTCGATATCCTGATCAAACCATGCGCCCATCCCGGTCGCAATTTCCGTTGAGGTCAGCACGACACCGATCTCGGTATTATGGACGACTGCCCTGGGATCAAGATTGAGGGAACCGATGAAAACCTGTTTGCGGTCGAAAACAAATGATTTTGCATGCAGACTCGCCTGAGACGACCCGGACACACCCTTTTTTTCTTTGCGCTGCTGCTTGGTAAGCTTCTTATTCATCTCATACAGTTCGACACCCGCACGCAGCAGATCCTTCCGGTATTTGGCATAACCCGCGTGCACAATCCCGACATCCGTTGAAGACAGGGAATTGGTCAAAATGCGCACCCGCACGCCTCGCTTGCTGAGCTCACACAGAAACGCCGTGCCCTCCTTACCCGGAACAAAATAAGGGGAGAAAATTATCAACTCCTTCTGGACACCTTCAAAATAGGGCCGGAGTTGTGGGGCCAGGTGATATTCTGTTTCTTCGAAATCGTGAAGGATCTTTTCCGGCTGATCGCTGACGACTACCGCGTCTCCCCAAAGGAAGCGGACCTGATCGCCTCTCAAGGCGTTGGCCAGGTCTGAACTCCGCAAGGCCTGCAGATACGCGGAATCAGCCTGTCGGGCAACGAATTCATCGAAACCGCGTAGCTTCTCTTCGATCTTCTCGGGTGTGGGCGGCCGGTCTATCAGTACCGATGCAGGATAGGCCAGTTCGCTGTTCCAGTATTGATCAAAGGAAGCGGAGACCTCTTTGACTACCGGCCCGATCGCCAGCACATCCAGATCCGCAAAGGCAAGATCCGGATCGGCTTCGAAGTATTCATCGCCGATATTTCGTCCCCCGAGGATGGTCGCCTGGTTGTCCACGGTAAATGACTTGTTGTGCATGCGACGGGTTACGGAGCCGAGGCGTGTCACAAATTGTGTGACCCGGGCCGTTTTGCGGCTGAATGGGTTGAATATGCGAACTTCCATATTTGGATGGCTGTCCAGGGCTGCTGCGCCAACGTCCCTGCCCTCAAGGTCCATGTCATCAACGAGCAAACGAACCCGAACCCCCCGGTCAGCCGCCTTCAGGAGCTGATCCGTGAACAGCTTTCCGGTGAGATCTTCGTGGTAAAGGTAATACTGGGCATCGATACTGCGTTCGGCAATACTGGCCAGTACGGCGCGGGCGACAAAGGCATCCAGGCCACTTGCAAGTAACAAAAACCCGGACTGGCCGGGATGAGCAAGCATTTCGTCACGACGGTCCTGTCCCATGCGTGTGCCGTCCGTATCGGTGTAGGCATGTGATATGGGACGTTCAAAATTCTCCGGTAAGGTGGCACAGCCACTAAACAACAGCAAAGAGACCACGGCAATGAGAGAAATGTGCGAGGCTTTGAGAATCACTGTTAGTTATTCCTTCCTTCCCGTAAGGGCTGGATGCTGCTACACAGCGGGATAGAGGTCTGATCGGCCAAAGCAGCGTACTGTCTATATGAAAAGGGGAGGAGGGTCAATCAGTATTGAAAGGTGTAGAACAGTGAAGCCGCAAAGAATGAAGGCAGAGCCTGAATGGCTCTGCCTTTTATGGGTTGTTCCTTTATTACTCGTCAGTGAAACTAGAAAGCCTTACTCGGCTTCCAAACCTTCCACACCTTTCCCACAAGATCAGGGCCAGGCTTTAGTGTAGGCTTGCCGGGCACCCAACCAGATGGGGTGGCTTCGGCGCCTTTGGTCTTTCGGACGTGCTGGAACGCCTGAATTTGCCGAATCAACTCGCTGACGTTGCGGCCCACCGGCGGGGTCAACACTTCAATAGCCTGCACGACGCCATCCGGGTCGATAATGAAGCGGCCGCGTGTGTTCACGCCGCCAACCTCGTCATACACTCCGTAAACTGTACCGATCTTGCCAGCCCCGTCCGATACCATGGGATACGGAAAGCCGCCCTTGACCATCTTGCTGAGTTCTTCTTCCTGCCAGATCTTGTGCACAAAATGGCTGTCCACGCTGACTGAGAGCACTTCCACACCCAGCTTTTTCAGTTCTTTGGCTTTGGTGGCAACTGCCGCCAACTCCGTAGGTCAAACAAATGTGAAATCTCCCGGATAGAAACAGAGCACAACCCACTTCCCTAAATAGGCTGAGAGTTTTACCTGTTTAAACTTACCCTTGTGAAATGCTGGTGCTTGAAAATCAGGGGCCTTGGTCCCCACCTTGATTCCTGCCATTGCTGCCTCCTTTGTCTCTTGCTCGTTTTTCTTGGTAGTCTTCTTCGCTGCGGGTTTGGCAACTACGCTACCGGTTGGCTTCCCGCAGGCAATGTCCATCTTTGGCATCACGTCACCCCCTTCTTCGTGTCACGTATGATCATTCCTCTATTGTTGCTAGCATCGTAAAAGAAAATTTCGCAGGGGCAAGAGGAAACAGGAAGGTGAGAGCCTATTTCCCGCAACAGCTGCCAGGCCCTGCACAACCGGCCTGACTCGGCGTTGATCCACAACAAGCGGTGTCCCCCGGTCCTGGCAGGCCCTTCTTGTTGGGTCCTGACAACGAGGAGTGTGCGGAAAGGAGCTTCTTGAGGTTGTGACTCCCACAAAACCGGCATTGCGCTTTCTCTTCCGACCCGGTGACAAGGACTTCACTGCTTTCTCCGCATTCCAGACACAGGTAGTCAAATAGTGGCATAGTCATCCTCCTCGGAGAGTCTATCTGTTCCCATTATCGTATTCTTCCAGGGCCTGCTGCATCGTCTTGATGGCTAACCGAACACAGTGCTGCTTCTGGTCAGGAAGGTCCTCCACAAGTCGAAAAACATCCTGATCCTTGATCTTCTGCGCCTCTTCGATCGTTTTGCCTTTTACGAGCTCCATGGCAGCCATGGCCGCGGCCACTGCCCCGGGACAACCCAGAACCTGCATCTTGGCATCTTTGACCCTGTCGCGATCGAACTTCATGTAGATCCGCATTGTGTCGCCACACTTGCCAGTTAATTCGGTAACATGATCGGCGTCGGAGAGACTCCCCATGTCTGGCCGATTCAGGTAGTAATCGATAGCCTTTTCCGAGTACCCGGAGCCCAATAGCATTTCCCGGACACTGGCGGCATCACTTATGTCAATGTTGTGATCGTCGCTCATCCTTCTTCCTCTAGTGAACACATTCTCCATCTGTACCATGACCAGCACAGGTGTGCTCTATGGTAAACTCAGGGAGCACACCCCGTTTGGTCAGTTCCAGGTTTTCCTGAATGGAACCCTCCACGGCCCGGTATACTTTGACTCCTGCACTGTTCAGTGTGCGCAAGGCACCCCCGCCTATCCCGCCAACAACCACGGCATCTACGAGGTGCCCCCCAAGGGCATCCAAAGGTTTGCACTGGCCGTGCTGGTGCCCCATGTCTTGATTGACAATGGTCTCCACCAGGTTGGTGTTGGTGTCTATCATGATGAAGAGGCGCGCCGAACCAAAGTGGCTGTACACCTGGCTCTCCATGCCTCCGTCGTCCTGTACGGGAAAAACAATCTTCATGAATATAGGTGAACCTCCCTGCAGCGATACGAAAAGATTCGCTTTTCCCCGCCTATCGCAATTCACAACACCTTGCAAGCAAAAGATTTCAGCCAAATTTCAGCGTATGCTGCACTAGTGATATTCGTGTGTCCCTAATATCACGTCAATGCCGAACTTTTCTTGCACCACCATGGCCAATTCCTCGGCCGATCTGTATGGACAGTCGGGCATTGCATATGCCATACAGGAACTCACATATATGGCATCCGGCTTTATATCCGACATCTTGATGGACATGTCCAGGTTGGACACCGTGGACCGACCCGGGCATTGACACTTGAGATGCCAAATGACTTGGACTGGTTCGTCAAACTTGCCTTCTCCGAGGGCTGCGGCTTTCAGGCATCGCCATTCACCCGGACATCCGTATCCGCTGTCCATATAAGAACCGCAGCCAATAACACCCACCTTCTTCATTTGTGACCTCCTTTATATTCACAAGTAGTGATTAGTCATCCGTAGAAAAACCCTGTGCCTTCACTTTTTCAGTTTCTGCAAGGCCTGTTCTCCACAAATGGCAATCGGCTCAAGACTTGGCTCCGAAGAGCAATCCGGATGCCCCGCACACATAAACGTTGTCAGATCCCCGATGGTCTTTTCGGCCAAGATAAGGGCACTTACAGTATCGATGGTTTTTACAGGGGGGTGGCTGTCACTCAAGATCTGTCCCCCGACCAGCTTCTGCGTGTCCTTCTTGAAAACAAGCTTGAGGGTCCACGGCTTCATGCCCTCTATCATGCCATGCTTACTCCTTGAATCTACGACAGCACTGACAGTCTCAAATCCATGGACATCCTGTGCCTCAGCTTCCGTAAGACCTGTTGCTGCAACATATTTGTCAAAGAGCTTCACTGCCGTAGCGTTCAAAACACCGGGG
Source organism: Deltaproteobacteria bacterium (assembly GCA_019309815.1). Classification (GTDB taxonomy): domain Bacteria; phylum Desulfobacterota; class Desulfobacteria; order Desulfobacterales. Next base: position 62 of record JAFDFO010000117.1, on the reverse strand, counting down.
AATTCAATCGAATGCCCAGCCAGTCTCTTGGCCGCAAGGCGTCCCTGTATAACTGCGGGCCC
>JAFDFO010000015.1 GCA_019309815.1 Deltaproteobacteria bacterium | reverse complement strand
CCATGGCCTCACTCCCAAACAGCTTTCCATCACGGCAGGTACCATTCGACGCATCATTTCCGGTTACACGCGGGAAGCCGGGTTGAGGAACCTGGAACGAGAGCTGGCAGCCGTGTGTCGGGGAGTAGCTTGTGTCGTAGCAGACGGATGCACAGGCCCTACCCGTGTGAAGGCCAGGGACGTCCACAAGTTCCTGGGGCCTGTCCGATTTCGATCCGAAGTGAGCGAACGGATATCAACCCCTGGCGTGGCTACAGGCCTGGCGTGGACCCAGGCAGGCGGGGATCTCCTGTTTGTGGAAGCGGCCAAGATGAAGGGGAAGCATGGACTCACGCTTACCGGTCAACTTGGAGATGTAATGAAGGAGTCTGCCACGGCAGCCCTCAGTTTTATCCGCTCCCGTGCAAAGGAGTTTGGCATTCCCGAGGACTTTTACGAGAACCAGGAGATACATATCCACGTACCGGCAGGTGCCATTCCTAAGGATGGGCCATCCGCCGGCGTGACCATGCTGACCGCCCTAGCCTCCCTTCTCACTGATAAGACTGTTGCCAACGACTTGGCCATGACAGGTGAGATTACTCTGAGAGGTCAGGTTCTTCCGGTAGGGGGCGTAAAGGAAAAGGTGCTCGCAGCACATCGGGCCGGAATCAAGTCCATCATCCTTCCTAAGTGGAATGAGAAGGATCTGGAAGATGTGCCCAAGAAGGTTCGAAACGCCCTTCAATTCCATTTTGTGGAAACCATGGACGAGGTGTTAAGGATTGCACTGCACTGAACCCTGATCCACATTAATAGAGTGAGTTCCGGGCTTCATCGGATTTGGTTTGTCCTCTTGAAGAGTAATCGTCCATCCGGCCCCCCCTTTGGACTTTGGACTTGAAAAAACCTTCCGTTATGGTAAAGGTGGGAGTACAACAGTAAGGGTATTCAGATCCTACTGAGTACCCTTTTTCTATAGTCCATGGCCTATTCGGTGAAGCTTCACGTAGAATTCGAACACCTGATGAAAGTGACATAGAGCGGGGAACCGTTGTGAAAAAGAAAACCTTTGAAATCTCGGTTGGCGGCAAGGACTACAAGGTAGACGTAGACAAGTTTGACGGCAAGCGGGCCTCGGTGAAGATTGATGGCAAGCCCTACGAGGTTGAAGTGAAAAAGGATGTCGGCGCTGTGTCAAAGCCCGCCCCCGTGTCTCCGCCGGTCCCGGCAAAGACAACCCCCGCTGCACCGGAGGCCCCGCAGGCTCCCACGGTGTCCGCTCCGTCCGGCGGGGAAGTAACCGCACCCATGCCCGGATTGATACTCGAAATCATGGTAGCCGTCGGGGATCAGGTGTCAGCAGGCATGCCCGTGATGAAGATGGAAGCGATGAAGATGGAAAATGAGATCCCCTCCCCCGCCAATGGAACGGTCAAAGCAATCGCGGTCAAGGTAGGGGATACCGTTGCAACTGACGAAGTACTGGTGGTGATAGAAGAAACGTAACATTCCAGAGGCATTCCTTGCCCTATCAAAGGCTTGGAAGAAGACCTGAGAGAGTGAGGCCAGAGAGATCTCATGGTAAATGAAGACAAAATTCAAGCCCTTATTGACAAGACCGCTGAAGCCGAACTGGGTGGTGGCCAGGATCGAATCGATGTCCAACACAAAAAGGGGAAATGGACAGCTCGGGAGAGGCTTCATCAGCTGTTGGATGAGGGCAGCTTCGAAGAAATTGACAAGTTTGTCCTGCACCATGCCACCGATTTTGGCATGGACAAGAAGAAATTCCCGGGAGATGGGGTCGTCACGGGATACGGACGGATCAACGGCCGACAGGTCTATGTCTTTGCTCAGGACTTCACCATTTTGGGGGGGTCGCTCAGCTTGGCCGTGAGCCAAAAGATCTGCAAGGTCATGGACCTTGCCCGCAGAAACGGCGCCCCGCTGATCGGCCTCAACGATTCCGGGGGGGCTCGGATACAGGAAGGGATCACCAGCCTGGCCGGATACGGGGACATATTCATGCGTAACGTACTCGGCAGCGGCGTTATTCCTCAGATTTCTGCGATCATGGGCCCGTGTGCCGGAGGTGCCGTCTATTCTCCGGCTCTTACCGATTTCGTCTTTATGGTAGAAAAGACGAGCTATATGTTTATTACCGGCCCGCAGGTCATCAAGTCGGTGACCCACGAGGAGGTCACGCTTGAGAAGTTGGGCGGGGCCTTAACACATAACGCCACGAGCGGTGTCGCCCATTTTGCAGGAAAGGACGACCAGACGGTCCTGGCCATGATCAGGGAGCTCTTGAGTTTCTTGCCCCAGAACTATCAGGAGAAGCCTCCCTGCGTTGAGCCGACGGATGATCCGGAGCGAACCGACATTGAGCTTCGAGAGGTTGTTCCTGAAAACGCCAGACAGCCGTACAACATTCGTATGATCATTGACTCTGTTGTGGACAACCGCCACTTCTTTGAGGTCCAAGCGAGACACGCCCAGAATATTATTGTTGGTTTTGCCCGCTTGAATGGTCATCCGGTTGGCATTGTGGCCAACCAGCCTTCTTTCCTGGCTGGTTGTTTGGACATCAATGCATCAATAAAGGGTGCCCGATTTGTTAGGTTTTGCGATTGTTTTAACATCCCGCTGATTACCTTTTGTGATGTCCCGGGGTTTCTCCCTGGAACAGCCCAGGAATACGGGGGTATCATCAAACATGGAGCCAAGCTCATCTACGCATACTGCGAGGCGGTGGTACCCAAAATCACGGTCATCACCCGCAAGGCTTATGGCGGGGCTTACATCGTGATGTCGAGCAAGCATCTCTGGGGAGACATCAATTATGCCTATCCCACGGCAGAGATTGCTGTCATGGGACCGGACGGGGCGGTCAATGTTGTGTTCAAGAGGGAGATCGGCGCTGCCGAGGATCCTGCAAAAAAAGAAGCTGAAATGGTGGAAGAGTACCGCAGCGTCTTTGCCACCCCCTATCGGGCCGCAGAAAGGGGATACGTTGACGAGATTATTCTACCGGAGCAGACACGGCCAAAGTTGATCAGAGCCCTCGAATCCTTGAAAAACAAGCAAGAACGCATGCCCATGAAGAAGCATGACAACCTGCCCCTCTAAAAAGGTTGGGCCCATTTTTATAGAACCTATCTCAAGAATAAAGTCAGGGTTCAGGGCAAGGCGCGGAACGGTGAAAACGCGGAGCATACACGGTAGTATGTGAGCATTTTGAACCGTTTCGCAACACCGCCATGGACACTTAGATTGTTTTTGAGATAGGTTCTATTGATATGGCTCGGCCCGATAAGACAACTCAAGCAACCAGACTACTTGCCCAACCAAACTGACCAACCATGTATGACGCCAAGAAGATAAAAGAGATAGGGGAGTCATTGGCCGCGTGGGCCAAGAAGACCCAAGAGATCCTTGAGAAACGCCCGGAGCGCAAAGAACGCTTTGAGACCCTCTCGGGCATTCCGGTTGAGCGGGTCTATACCCCACCCTCTGCGTCCGAGTGTGACTATGCGGAGGATTTAGGGCTTCCAGGAGAATATCCATACACTCGCGGCGTACAGCCAACGATGTATCGTGGAAGACTCTGGACCATGCGACAGTATGCTGGCTTTGCCAGTGCAGAGGAGTCCAACAAGCGGTACAAATACCTCTTGGAACAAGGGCAAACCGGCCTGAGTGTGGCCTTCGATCTTCCCACCCAGATCGGGTATGATTCAGACCACCCCATGGCTCAGGGTGAGGTTGGCAAGGTGGGTGTTGCCATCGATTCTCTAAGAGACATGGAAACCCTGTTTGATGGGATTCCCCTCGATCAGGTCAGCACGTCTATGACCATCAATGCCCCTGCTGCCGTTCTGCTCGCGATGTACGTACAAACAGCAGCGAAGCAAGGAGTCGGATCCGATCGACTCAAGGGCACCATCCAGAATGACATCCTGAAAGAATACGCGGCCCGAGGGACGTACATATTTCCACCAGGGCCCTCGATGCGCATCATCACGGACATCTTTGCTTTCTGTTCCGAGAACATCCCGATGTGGAACACAATCAGTATCAGTGGGTACCACATCCGGGAGGCGGGCTCGACAGCCGTCCAGGAGATCGCCTTCACGCTGGCCAACGGGATCGCCTACGTTGAGGCCGCTCTGGAGGCAGGTCTCAAGGTGGATGACTTTGCGCCGCGTCTTTCCTTTTTCTTTAATGCCCACCTGGATTTTTTTGAAGAAATCGCCAAGTTTCGGGCAGCACGGCGACTGTGGGCCAAGATCATGAAAGAGCGTTTTCAGGCAAAATCCCCGAGATCCCTCATGCTCCGGTTTCACACCCAGACTGCCGGATGTGCGCTCACAGCCCAACAGCCACAGAACAATGTTGTCAGGGTTACCCTCCAGGCACTTTCAGCCGTCCTTGGCGGGACCCAGTCGCTTCACACCAATTCCATGGATGAGGCGTTCTCGCTGCCGTCTGAAGAAGCGGTTCAGACAGCCCTGAGAACGCAGCAACTCATTGCCTATGAATCAGGAGTTGTAAACACGGCTGATCCGTTAGGTGGTTCATTCTATGTAGAGCGTCTGACGGATGAGATAGAAGAGCGCGCGCGGGCCTACCTCGACAAGATCGACGAAATGGGCGGAGCTGTGGTTGCTGTGGAGCAGGGATATGTCCAGAAAGAAATTCAGGAAAGCGCCTATACATATCAGAAGGCCGTGGAAACCGCGGAGCAGATCGTGGTGGGCTTGAATAAGTTTCAGGAGGAGAGTGCCCGGCCGACAAACTTGCTGCGTGTCGACCGCAGCGTCATGGAATCTCAACTGGCCAAGCTGGAAAGACTAAAGGCCGAGCGGGACAATGCGGTGGTTGAGTCTGCCATCGGAAGACTGGGAGATTGCGCAAGTAGGAACGATAATCTGATGCCGGCTATGATGGAAGCGGTGGCCTCCTATGCAACACTCGGAGAGATGTGTGATACGTTGAGGGGAGTGTTTGGAGAGTACACAGCCGTCTCTACCCTGTAGCTGCAACAGTGCCTAAAATGCCTAAAGTGCGCTAGAGTGCCTATAAAGTGAAACGACTATTTTTTGTGTCATTTCGAGCGAAGCGGCCGCCCTGGCGCGTTGCTAATTGTGAGCTATCAAGCCGGTAATCCAGGTCTGGGCCAGGGAAAAATCTTTATTGTGCCACCGCCCTTATATTCAAGATTTCTCCCGGAGCCTGCTTGCAGTGAGCTTGGCTCGCCGCGCCGGAGCCTTGGCGAAGGCGGGTCGAACTGCCCTGCCTGTCCGCCGTAGTCTTGACGTAGGCGGAAGCAAAGTCGAAGGGGTCGAAATGACAATGGGGAGTTAGTAGGCCGACGAAAGACAGATATTCTTCAATTTTCAATCTTCAATTTTCAATTCTAAGTGACTAATGACTAAAAAGAAGATTCGCGTTTTGGCTGCAAAGCCCGGCCTCGACGGCCATGACCGTGGCATCAAGGTCATCTCGTGTGCGTTGCGCGATGCGGGAATGGAGGTAATATACACGGGGTTGCGGCAGACGCCTGAGCAGATCGTTCAAGCTGCAATTCAGGAGGACGTCGATGTCATAGCCATGAGCGTGCTGTCGGGCGCCCATGACTACCTGTTTCCCAGAGTCATGGAACTACTAGAGGAGGCGGGCGTAGCCGATATCCTTGTCATCGGAGGCGGCATCATTCCTGAAGAAGATATTGAGCGTCTGAGAGATGTAGGGATTCGAGCTGTCTTCGGTCCCGGAACTCCAACAACGGATATTGTACGATTCATAGAAGAAAATGTCCCAGAATAGCTCGTGTCCCGTGCCTCCAGCCCTTTGAACAGTGAAAATATTACAGACTCCGAGTTTTCCACTCCTGTTTTTCACCTTCTTGTTATCCTTATTGTTTGCCTGTGCGCGGCCGGAAAAAAGACCGCAACCCCCACCCGGCCATCCCAAACCGTACAAGATCGGTGAACACTGGTACCAACCGTTGAAAGATGCCGGCGATTTCCGCGAGCGCGGTATGGCTTCATGGTATGGTAAAGGATTTCATGGAAGAAAGACAGCTAGTGGCGAGATCTACAACATGTATGCCATGACAGCCGCCCATAAAACCCTGCCGATGGACACATACGTGAGGGCTCGCAACCTCGACAACGGAAAGACAGTTGATGTGCGAATAAACGACCGGGGCCCTTTCGTACGCGGTCGGATCATTGACCTGTCCTACGAGGCGGCCAAACAGATGGAGGTGGTTGTGCCGGGCACAGCCCCGGTGGAGATCGTCGCACTAGGAACGGTAAAGGAGACTGAAGTTGCCGGAAAGGTCCAACGGACGCTTGTTCCTGGAGACTACTATTCAGGGGATTTCACTATTCAGGTGGGCGCCTTCAAAGACAGGCAGAACGCGGTCAGGCTTAGAGACAAACTTGCAGTAACATACCAAAATGCGCATATTCGGGAGTACGAGAGTGCCCACGGGACCTTCTATCGGGTGCGGGTCGGGAGGTCCAACAAACTTGAGCAGGCCGGAAAATTCAAAAAAGTGCTGGAGGCGGCTGGATATGCAGATGCCATGGTCGTGGCCCGTTAGTAACGTACAGGCATTTCAATATTGGATTGTGGGAAAGGTTACGTTTGGAGGCTAAGGGATCGGATATTACTTCACAGGATGACACGAACTGAACAGCAGTCCGTTACGAGGAATTGATCTTTTTCCTTAATATACCAGAGGTTTTGAAGACAACAACCCTTCTGGCCCGCAACTGTAAGTCATGGCGTGTCTGGGGGTTGCGACCGCGCCGAGCCTTCTTTTCCTTGACCACAAATTTCCCGAAACCACTGATCAGGAGGTCTTCGCCGCTCTGCAAGGTCCCTTTCATGATCTCCAAGAGTTGTTCAACGACTTGCCGGGCGTCGCTTTTTCTCAGACCAAGCTGCGTGTAAGCTTCATTGATGATCTTGTCTTTGGTCAGGGCCATTTGTCACATCCTTTTCAAGCGGATAAGGTCGTGTTTCTGTGTAGCCTCAACGTGGTAAGATAATTGCTTTTATGCCCTAAATCCAAAGAAGTGTCAAGAGTTTATTCCAAAAAGAGGAGGAAAATTGAAGATTGTTTTTGTGGACAGAGACGGTGTCATAAACAGGGATCGATCCGATTATGTCAAGAGCTGGTCCGATTTCGAGTTCTTGCCAGGGAGTCTCGATGCTTTGAAGTTGCTGACTTTCAACGACTACCATGTCATCCTTATTACCAATCAGTCTGTGATCAACCGAAAAATGGTAACCGAGGAAGAACTCCTAAACATCCATGCAAAGATGGAGGACGCGATTGTTGGTCACGGCGGCAGGATAAAAGCTATCTATTATTGCCCTCATGTGCCTGAAGACGGGTGCAGTTGCCGAAAACCGGAACCCGGGTTAATCGAACAGGCAAAAGCAGACCACGGCCTGGATCTGTCAAGAACCTGCCTGATAGGGGACAGCTTAAGGGATATTCAGTGTGCGCGACGAGCAGGGTGTGGAAAGGTTGTCCTGGTAAGGACTGGCCATGGTGGAAAGACTGAGGAGCTTTGTAAGAATTCTGACGTAAAGGCTGACCACGTGGCAGACGATCTGGCGGCAGCGGTGAAGTGGCTACTAGATAAATAGAAGAGGCTCAAGGCGCAAGGCATAGGGCGCAAGGAAAAAAATTCTTAGAGTATTTGCCTCGTGCCTATCGCCCCTGGCCTCTTGCCTTATTGCTTGTTTGCCAGATTGTTTATGAGAGCTGCCACGTAACCAGCTCCAAAGCCGTTGTCGATGTTCACGACAGTGACGTTGGAAGCACAGCTATTGAGCATCGCCAGAAGCGCCGTGACACCGCCGAAACTTGCCCCATAACCGATACTGGTCGGAACAGCGATGACCGGTTTGTCCACAAGGCCACCCACAACACTCGGCAGGGCTCCTTCCATTCCAGCGACAACAACAAAGACCGAGGCCTCGGTCCACAATGTTTCGTGCAGCATAAGCCTATGGATACCCGAAACCCCCACGTCGTAAAGCTTCTCCACGCGGTTCCCCATTGTCTTCGCTGTCAAGAGGGCTTCGTCTGCCACAGGGATGTCTGAAGTACCTGCTGCAATCACCATGATGAGCCCCTTGCCGGCGGGTTCTACGGGCTTAGACTCCAGCACCAGCATACGAGCCTCTGCATGATAGACAGCATCGGGATACTTTGCCCTGACGGCCTCTGCTTTTTCAGCAGACACCCGGGTGATCATCACCGTGTCTTTCTGCTTAACCATAGCCTCCACCACCCCTAAGATCTGTTCCACCGATTTACCCTCCCCAAAAATCACTTCCGGAAAGCCTTTTCTCAAGGGTCGATGGTGATCTACACATGCATAGGCAAGGTTTTCAAATGGGAGACGTTTGAGCTTTTGAAGGGCCTCATCCACAGTCATACGATCAGACGAAATCGATTCCAGAATTTCTTTGATAGCTTTGGCATCCATGAGACACTCGCAAACCAAGTCATGTATTAAAAGGTAAGAAGCCCCTGGTCCAGCCCACCAGATGACACGGAGAACTGATCCACGCTTAACATCGTGGTTTTGTAGAGTCAATGATGAACATATCTGGCTTGATTTATTGGCCAAATGTGCTATTGGGTAGAATATCTGGACCTTGTCATTCTGAAATGGCGTGATGGAAGGGTATAGAGGAGAGGTCCTCCTATGGACATGATCGCTTGCTCCATGTTTGAGGCCGGGCGCTGCATGCTTAGCAGACTGCCGCACGGCAAGGATTTGATCAGGACAATAGAAGACTTCTGTGTGCAGAATTCTGTTCAAACTGCTGTGTTTTCTGTCATAGGAGCCGTTACGTCGGCGACACTGGGCTCCTACGATCAGGATCAGCAGGTGTACGTGACTTATAAGAAGGAGGAGCCGCTCGAAATCGTCAATTGCACGGGCAACGTGTCATTGAAGGACGGGCAGGTGGCTGTACATGCCCACGCAGTGCTGGCCGACATGGACGGCCAGACCATTGGGGGGCACATCTTCTCGGACACCGTTATCTATGCAGGGGAGATGTACATCCGGGAGCTTCTGGGCACGCCTCCGGAGAGGGAGTACGACGAGACAACAGGGCTTCCACTTTGGCGACTGTGAGTGACGTGAGTGGCTGAATGCTTCTGCAAAACGGCCTTTGGATCGTTTTTCCCGAAGGTTTTCTCAGATCCACTTTGATACTGTAGCCAATTACCCATGTTTAGGAAGGAACGCTACAATGGAACTCAGGATCACGAAGACCAAGACACCCAAGCAGCTTCCAGATGATTCGAAATTGGGATTTGGGGAACTGTTCACTGATCACATGTTCAACATGGACTTCAGCCCCGAGAAGGGCTGGCATAGTGCACGTATAGAACCTTATGCTCCGATTGTGATGGATCCAGCTACGATGGTCCTCCACTACGGTCAGACCATCTTTGAGGGTCTCAAGGCGTACCGGACGAGCAGCGGGATGATTCAGTTGTTTCGCCCGGACCGAAACATGGCCAGATTGAATCAGTCCGCACGGCTCGTGTGCATCCCGGAAACTGATGAAGCCTTTCTCCTGGATGCTGTGAAAAAGCTGATTGCCGTTGACAAGGAATGGGTCCCTGGCGCCCCCGAGACCTCACTGTATATTCGCCCGACCGTGATTGCTACGGACCCCTCTCTAGGAGTGCGGCCTTCCCACACTTACCGTCTCTTCGTCATCTTGTCGCCGGTGGGTGCTTATTATCCAGAGGGGTTCAATCCGGTAAAAATATGGGTGACAGATGAGCATGTCCGGACCGTAGTCGGCGGCGTGGGCGAGGCCAAGACGGCGGCCAACTACGCAGCCAGCTTGTATGGAGCTGAGAAGGCCAAAAAGGCGGGCTACACCCAGGTGCTCTGGCTTGATGCCATCGAGAACCGCTACGTGGAAGAGGTGGGGACCATGAATATCTTCTTTGTTATCGCCGGCGTCCTGGTTACACCCCACCTTGGGGGGAGTATACTGCCCGGCATCACACGCGACTCCGTCCTGACATTTGCCAAGGACTGGAACATCCCCGTGGAAGAGCGGCCCATCCCAATCGAGGAGGTCGTAGCACACCATGAGAGTGGTGCTCTTCAAGAGATCTTCGGTTCCGGCACGGCTGCTGTTATCTCACCCGTGAGTCATCTCGCCTGGAAGGATCATATGTTAGCCGTCGGGGATGGCAAGGTGGGTCCTATAGCCCAGAGGTTCTACCGCGAGCTTACTGATATCCAATACGGCCGAGCCGAAGATCCTTTTGGTTGGATCGTGCCGGTTGAGAAAGCATAGGTCTGCCACTTACGACATCACAGGAGGCAAGGCGCTGCCATGATTATCAAACAGGTCAAAGTCGGTGTTATGGAGGTGTTCTGCTACATCCTGGGATGCGAGGATACACACCAGGGGGTACTGATCGATCCAGCGGGCGACGAAGACCACATTCTTGAAACTGCCCGGGCATTAGATCTTAGCATCGGGGTCATAGTGAACACCCACGGCCACCCCGATCATACCTGCGGAAACCGGAAAATAATGGACCAGACCGGAGCAAAGCTATACATGCACCCTCTGGACGACCAGCTCTTCAACACGCCGGAGGGCGGATCCATGGCCATGCAGATGGGCTTCACCCCCTCGCCACGGGCTGACGTTCTTGTAAACGACGGGGATTCCATCCCGTTTGGGCACAAGGCGTTGACCGTGATTCACACGCCCGGGCACACTCCAGGAGGTATCTGTCTACATGTGGAAAACAACCTTTTCACAGGGGATACACTTTTTGTGGGCGCCGTGGGGAGAACGGATCTACCGGGGGGTTCTCTCTCAACCATGCTCACATCCATCAAAGAGAGGATTCTCTCTTTGCCTGATGACACCATTGTCTGGCCTGGCCACCACTATGGTGAGAGCCCCACTTCGACCATTGCGTTCGAAAAAAAGCACAACATCTACGTTACGGACTTTGACTTGATATAGTGAAGCAGAGGACATGACATCCCTGAGCCGGAGCAGGCTTCACCAACCGACGTTGACCCGAGCAACTTCCTGAACAGTTTTTTTATCTTCCAATACATAGCCATTGCATTTCCAACCCGGGTAGGACCAGGCCAGCGGCTGATCCCGGAACAGCAGAACCAACACAGTGAACAAACACAGTCAAGTTGATACGAAGATTGAAGACCGATTTCGGCCCTTTGCTGAAAAGATGGAGAAGAACGGCCTCCTTCCGGTAGTGATCGATACCTTTAGGTATTACTATACCCTGCTGGCACGCGGCGAGACCGGTCTGATCTCAAAGGCTGACATCGATCCTGTGAGGGAAAACGAAATCCCTGATGCTGAGAGTCTCACCGGACTGGAGGAAGCGGGACGAGTCGCGCTGGAAAGGCTGGTGGTTATTAAGCTGAACGGCGGACTGGGGACGAGCATGGGCCTTTCACGGGCAAAGTCGCTGTTGGAGGTGAAGGGGGGCCTCACCTTCTTGGATGTCATTGCCAGACAAATCCTTACCCACAGGGAAAAACGCAGAGTCAATTTTCCTGTTGTCTTCATGAATAGCTTCAGCACAGAGGTAGACACGCTGGAGGCCCTTCGTCCCTATGAGGGGCTTTCAACAGGGCTGCCGCTGACCTTTGTACAACACCGATTTCCTAAGGTACTTCAGGAGGGACTGGCCCCAGCTGCTTGGCCGTCCGATCCTGAGATGGAGTGGAATCCACCTGGCCACGGGGACATCTACACTGCCCTGGTTACTTCCGGGATGCTAAAACAGTTGATAGATGCGGGGATCCGTTATGCATTCGTCTCAAACTCGGACAACCTGGGCGCTGTTGTAGACGAAAGCATTCTTGGTTTTTTTGCCGAAAAGGATTTTCCGTTCATGATGGAGGTTACGGATCGGACCGAGGCTGACAGCAAAGGAGGCCATCTGGCGCGCCTCAAGAACGGTCGATTGACCCTGCGTGAGATCGCGCAATGCCCGGAAGATGAACTCGACGCATTCCAGGATGTCCGTCTATACAGATACTTCAATACTAATACGATTTGGATAAACCTTCTGGCGCTGGAACGGTTGCTTGAGGTACACCACAACATAATCCATCTCCCCATGATCCGAAATCCCAAGACGGTTGACCCGAAAAACGATTCGACGCCGAAGGTCTATCAAATAGAAACCGCGATGGGTTCAGCCGTTTCCACGTTCGATGGGGCATCGGCCATTCGAGTGCCAAGAACCCGGTTTGCTCCTGTGAAAAAATGTCACGATCTGCTTGCCCTTTGGTCCGACAGCTATGTGCTCACAGACGATTACCTTGTGATCCAGAATCCCGAAAGAAAGGCAGGGACACTGATTCTGAAGCTTGATGGCAGGTACTACAAGAAAATCGATCAGCTTAGAGCGCGATTCCCCCGCGGGACTCCGTCTTTGGTGGAATGCAAGTCTCTAGAGGTTAAAGGGGATGTCCTATTTGGACAAAATGTGGTAGTTAGGGGCAAAATAGTTATTTCGAATCATTTCAAGAACCAGGTCACCATTCCTGATGGAAGTCTGATCGAAAAGGACCTCGCCTTTACATAGAAACTCGAGATATGAATTTTGGACATGAGACGCGTCAGGAGATAGACTATCCTCAAGTAGATGATGTTATGACTCATTCAAGATTTCTGGCAGTGGCTGATGTCCCGCTTCATTGAACAAACAGTGTAAACACTCTCAAGGATGGGTGGTTATGATTCAGCCGGATAAACACCTCAACGTGGCCATTGTCGGCGGCGGTCCCGGATGCAAGGCGATTATGGACATGATATTTGCCAAAAAGCTCCTTCAGCTCCAGATGAAGCTTGTCGGGGTAGCCGATAGCAGTGCAGGCGCAGTGGGTTGTCTCCTTGCTCAGGACAAGGGGATCTTCACAACGCAGGACTATCGCGAACTATACGAAATTGAAGATCTACACATGATTATCGAACTGACCGGTCGCGAGGAGGTCGCCAACGAAATCTATCGAACCAAGCCGGAGCATATCCGGGTGATGGACCACGTTGCTGCCCGCCTCTTTTGGGACGTCTTTCGAATTGAAGAGCAAAGCCTTGCCGAACGCGAGCGAGCCGAGACGGCGCTGAGGGAATCGGAAGCGAAATACAGCACGTCCGTTGAGAATTCCCTAACCGGTATCTACATCGATCAGGGCGGAAAGATTGTTTTTGCCAACAAGAAGTTTGCCGCAATCTATGAGTACGCGAGAGACGAATTGATCGGTATGGACACGCGGGAACTGGTTCATCCCGAAGACAGAGGCCTGACAGACGAGATGAGGGAGAAACGGCTGAAGGGGGAAGACGTCCCATCGGAATACGAGGCGCGGGGTCTTAAGAAGAGCGGTAAAACTGTTTGGATTGCCAGAAGAAATGCAGCCATAGAATATAAGGGTAAGCCTGCCATATTGGGCAATATCGTGGATATCACCGACCGTAAGCAAGCAGAAGGAGCGCTGCGGGAGAGCGAGGAGAGATATCAGACGGTACTCGAGGCGAGTCCCGACCCAGTTGTCGTTTACGATCAAGGTGGGGAGAGCATCTATATAAACCCGGCATTCACGCGGGTTTTTGGGTGGACTTCAGAGGAGCGTTTGGGCAAGAAGCTTGACTACGTGCCCGAAGAGAACTGGCCTGAGACTGAATTGATGATTGAAAAGGTAAAAACAGGAGAAAGCTTCTCCGGTATTGAAAGCCGTCGATACAACAAAGAAGGGGACACCCTTGATGTGAGCATCAGTGCGGCCACCTATGTGAATCGCAGGGGCAAACCGGTGGGCAGCGTTCATATCCTGCGGGACATTTCAGACCAGAAGCTTGTAGAAGATGCGCTGCGGGAGAGCGAGGAGAGGTACCGCACGGTGCTGGAGGCCAGTCCCGACCCCATTGTTGTCTATGATATGAAGGGCAAGTGTATCTATGTCAATCCGGCATTTACAGGACTTTTTGGGTGGACCCCGGAGGAGCTTTTGGGCAAGAAATTGGACTACGTGCCTGAGGAAAACTGGCCCGAGACCGAAATGATGATTGAAAAAATAAAGGCGGGAGAAAGCTTTTCTGGTGTTGAAACTCGTCGATATGACAAGGATCGAAAAGCCCTTGACGTTAGTATTAGCGCTTCCATCTATTTGAATCGTGAGGAGACCCCGGTGGGTAGTGTCCATGTCATACGAGACATTACTGAACAAAAGCGGGTGGAGAAGGCACTGAAAAAAGCACGCCAGGAACTGGAGATTCGGGTTGAAGAACGAACGGCAGAGCTAAGAGAAGCCAATGAGCGCCTCCAGCAGGAAATGGCTGAACGCGAGCGTGCCCAGGAAGAGATTCTGAAAAGTAAGACCATGCTTCAGTCCGTTTTCGACGGGATTTCAGACCCCCTGATTATGCTGGATACAGATCTGACGGTAAAAATGCTCAACACGCCTGCCGCGAATTACTATGAAGTCAAACCTGAGGATGTCATAGGCAAATCGTGTCACCAGGCGTTCCGGGGAAGGCAGGAACCATGTGAAGAGTGTCATATTCCTGCTGCGGTTTTAAGAGCGAAGTCAGTGACCCTTGAACGAAAGGGTTTGATGAACCCTGATAGACTGGAACAGGTTGTCATATACCCCATTAAGGAAAAGGACTCGGAGGTGAGTTCTGCCATTATTTACATCAGCGACATTACAGAAACAAGATTCATGGAGCGGCAACTGATTCGGAGCGAAAAACTCGCCTCCCTTGGTCTTCTGGTGTCCGGGGTGGCCCATGAAATCAATAATCCCCTGGCCATCATCAACGAGAAGGCCGGTTTGATGAAAGACATACTAGGATTTGCTACAGAGGGTTTTGAGCATAAGGAGAAATTCCTGAGCCTTTTAGATTCCATTTTCACCTCCGTGGACCGGTCCAGGGTGATTACCCGTCGACTCTTGGGGTTTGCCAAGGCCGTGGACGTCAAGATGGAAACGATCGATATGAATCAACTCCTTGAGGAGGTGCTCGGGTTCTTGGACAAGGAGGCCTTTCATCGAAAGCTCAACGTCAATCTGGATTTCTCACCCGATCTGGGAGCCCTCGAGAGCGACAGGGGCCAGCTCCAGCAAGTATTTCTGAATATCATAAAGAATGCGTTCGAGGTGATGGATGATGGCGGACACCTGTCAATTGTAACCCGGCTGGCAGACTCGGACAACCTGCAGGTGACGATCACGGATGACGGTCGCGGCATGTCGCCTGAGCAGGTAGAGAATATCTTTGAGCCTTTTTATACAAGCGGTAAGGCATCGGGTACAGGGCTTGGCTTGTTCATTACGCATGGTATAGTGACCAAGAACCTGGGTGGGGAGATTGCGGTTCAGAGCGAGGAGGGCAAGGGAACGACCTTCGCGATCGAGCTTCCCAAGAAAAAGGAGTAACCGATTCACCTCTACCCATGCCAGCAGGTCAGATCACGGCTATTAGATAGTGCCCAACACTTGTTACGTCGTTTGTGGATGGGCAATAGATTAGTATAGGCAAGTGTTATGAGCAAATTAAGGATATTGGCAGAATTCTGGGAGTTCCTGCGGTACAGGAAAAAGTACTGGCTTGCGCCGATCATCATTATGCTGCTTCTCCTGTCTGCTCTGATTATCTTGAGTGAGGGCTCTGCACTGGCGCCTTTCGTGTATACCCTCTTTTGATGGACCCATTTCCCCCAACCCCCGTCCTGCAGGGCCAGGAAGCTTCCCATCGTCTTCCCGGGCGTTTGGTAGGATTTGCTTAAAGGGCATCATAAGAATGAAGAAAAGTGCGGGTGAAAAACGCAGATCGCCACGCGTTAAAGGGTCGGATGCGGTTCGGATTGAAATAGGCGGTAGCATTTACAACATTTTCAATATGGGACCGAGAGGTATCGGTTTTCTGTTGGAGGACATGGGGGACTTCTATGAGGGAAAAATCACACCCCTGAGACTCATAACCAATAAGGACACCTATGACTTGCATGGTGAGGTCGTCCACTTCTCACAAGCACTTCATCTCCCATCCGGGGACATCTACCTATGCGGCGTTAAACTGATCTTCGATAACGACGAAAGCCGCACGGAAATTGAAGAATACATCGAGCGTGAAGGGCTTGCCTGAACCGAAGAAGAAAGCCTTGACAAGAGCTGTTCTCTATCCTACCAGGGGCCTTGCTCAAGGAGTATTACGATGAATCCCATTAAGCTGTTAATCGTGGATGATGAGGAGGAGTTCACCTCCGCATTGGCTGAACGGTTGCGTTTGCGTCACTATGACACGAGGGTTGCAAGCGACGGAGAGGTTGCCGTAAGTAAGATCCAAGAGGAACGTCCCGACATTGTGCTACTTGACCTGCACATACCCGGAATGAGTGGCCTCGAGATCCTGACCAGAATCCAGGCCATGGATGCATCTATCCAGGTCATCATATTGACAGGGTCGGTAGGAGATATCGCGGAACTTACCATGAGGGCAGGTGCCGTGGACCACATGATTAAGCCGGTCGACATCGAGAACCTTTTGGAAAAGCTTCAAGGGATCCAGCAAATGCTTGGCCTGGACTGAGCACGGTACAGCCCCTCCCACACCTTTTCTCCGAATCCTAAGCCAGACCAAATTAATGATCTAACCCCTTCCTGGCGCTATTGCTTTTATCGGAGATAAGTCGGTGGAGCGAAACGCACCGCCAAGGTGGTAATAGAGCGTTTGCACCGTTTCGAGAACGACGGCTATGGCCGAATTCTTATCCGTCCACCATTGTGGGTCGAAGTTTTCATACGGGGTGGCCACTACCCGAATTTCGGCGTTGGAGAGAACATCCCCGAAAATGGCCTTGGCCCGTCGGGTATGGTACGGAGAAGTGACGACAAGAAGCTTGATCGGCTTACCGCCGAGGGCCTTCCTCAGCGATTCCGCTTCTTCAACCGTGCTGACATGACCCTGACTGAAAAAGCTGATCGCCTCTTCGGGAACCCCCTTCTTGAGAAGGATTTCCTTGTAGCGTTCCTCATTCCTCGGAATGCGTATGCCAAGTCTTTCCACATGGAGCACCTGCTCGTCCGGTTTAGGCCGACTAACATAGATCACTGGTGCATAACTGCTGTGGTAGAGGTCTGCACCGTAGAGTGGACGTGCCATGCCCCCGCTGAGCAAAACAATGGCATCAGACTTGGCGGGTTCTTCGTTCAGAACGAGCCACTCTCCAGCGAAAAAAAGGCCCACCCCTCCCAGAAGGATGGACAACGCAGCCAGAAACACCAATGTCTGAAGAATGAACGAGGACAATCTTCCCATCTTTGGACTCCTTTGTACAACACGGATTTGTGTTCTGCTTTGAACCCGTGAAACGTTTCTTTGATTGAGGTTTTCAGCGCATACTTTTATTGTAGTGATCGTGACAACAACGTCAAGGACTTATTCTGGCCTGCTTTCCCACCCAACACGGACTATCCGCCCTGATCCACCGTCTGTCAAGTTTGCCGGAGATTCGCGGCGTGGGTGCGCCGACGTACTAAGGTACTTCAAGTGCCCACCAACAAAGAAGATCCGGTGAAATCGGCAGACCCGAAGGAACAAAAAAACGAAGGAAAGAATAGCCTAACAACTAACTCGGCAAGGTGACAGATTTCGACGGCCCTGCTGTGAGATAACCCGTTGCAATGGTATTGATTATTGTTGGTCCTTCGTTTTTTTGGCGGTGGATTTGGGTCCGGCAGAGCACTTGACAAAACCCGCCTTTCTTGGCTATAAGCGCGTGACGTTTACTCACTTGTCTTTTCGTTCTCCTCTCAACGTTTTTACTCATGCAGGAAAAGGGTTAGGACAATGAAAATGCTGACCAACGCTCGGCTTTGCTCATGATGGCGCCGAGTTGTGCTGAACGGCGCGCAGCAACCGGGGTTTCGCCACCCAGTATTGAGGAAAACATGGCGACCAGCCTGCACGCCACCGCACGTGGCATGCAGTGGTGGTACGAAAGGCCTGATGGCTTGGGGGCCCTGATAAAGGTTCCGTACGAGAACGCGGGCTGTGGCCAATGCCACACCAAAGGGTGTTCAGACTGCCACAGTGACACGAAAGGGGCTGGTGCTGTGGACCAGCCGAAGGTGTGTCTCGGGTGTCATGGCCGGCAGGGGGCAGAGGCGAAGCTAGGTGTTACCGACGTTCACTTTGATAACGGCAAGGTGTGCTCGGACTGCCATTCGAGCGACGACATTCATGGCGATGGCACCATCTACAACTCGATGTTGGAAGACGGGGCCATTGATGTAGATTGCCAGGACTGCCACAGTGCTGTACCAGGGGTGAGAGAGCACACGGTTCATGGCAACAAGCTCCATTGCGACGCCTGCCACGTCGAGACTGTGACCACGTGTTACAACTGCCACATCAACACTTTGTTGGAGGATCACAAGAAAAAGGCTTACAGGCCGTTTACCGGTTTCGTGATGCTCCTAAACGATGCCAACGGTCAGGTACGTGTTGGTACCTATCAAACAGCGGTGAAGGACCAGCACACATTTGTAGCATTTGGGCCGTTCCATGGTCACTCGATAACAGCTGAAGGACGCACGTGTGATGACTGCCACAACAGCGAGCGGATAGAAGAGCTCAACCAAACATCATGACCCGATGGGACGACACGCTGGCCACGCCAGGCATAGTCCATACCACAGGAGTTGTGCCGTTTGTTCCTGAAAATTTAGAATTCCAGTTTGTGGATTACGACAAGGCAAACAATAGCTGGTCTCCGGTGAGCACACAGGCCGAAAAGTTGCAGTGGGAGTTCTGCAGCCCGCTTACGAGAAAACAGCTGGCAAGGTTGGCAAGGACAAAGTAGACAAGCGGGTCAGGGGCCCTTTCAGGAGCCATTGATCCGACTTCCTAGAACCGAAAACACGTTCAAACAGAAAATTTCCTTCACGGGCAGTTTCGTCTCCGGGACTGCCCGCTTTTTCTTCTAAATAAGACCCACCAACGCTACCTCATGCGGTGGCATCGGTATTGAATGTCATCAAGTAATTGTACGGCCCCACCTCAGTAACTTGTTCCTTGCTGAACCCGTGTGGGGCGACAATGCGTTCAACGTCTTCAGGTGTGAGCCGAATATGAATGGGTGGCCCGGGTGGCCTGTCGATCTTTTCAAACTCAATGATAGCAAGCGTTCCCTCTGGACCCAGGACTCTCGCAGCTTCTGCCAGAGCGGGACCAGCCGTCTCAGACAAAGTGAGTTCATGGAGTGCTGTCGCCATCAAACAGACATCAATGCAATTACCCTCTATGGGCATCGGCTTGGTGATATCACCGACTATAGCGTGCACATTCTTAATCCCTTTGGCAGAGGCCAGTTCCATGAAAATGTTGACGCCTTCTTCCCACAAATCAACAGCATACACGAATCCTTCATCTCCGATAATTTCTGATGCAACAATCGCGTACTGTCCCGTCCCACAGGCCATGTCCAGGAAGGCACTGCCCGGCTTGAGGGACAGTGCACCAAAGACCTTTTCCGGGTCAATAAGCGAAAAACTGCTTCTCCCAGCACCCGGTGGTTTTTCTTCCGTTCTATTTCCCACTTTTCTCAGATTCCATCATAGAACAGATCGCACTCAAAGCCCTTGAACGGCAATATATGGGCAAGCAGGATTCCCGCTGCGATATTAGTAACCGTAAGAGGCTGCCAAGTGGCGAATCTCATTGCAGAGAGATGGGTCAAGGGCCTCTATGTCGGCCCAGTTGACGACCCAGGGCTCTTCTCTCAGGTAATGCCACCTCGCATTGGTGTCTTTTGGTACCTTGTCGGCTTGTCCTGGTCTGTATTCGACACCCAGGTGGTCGCACAGGCCCGGCAGCGCGGAAGCCAGTTGTTCTACCTGGAAGGTCTGATCGGCTTTTGCTTCAGCCAGTAAGTTCCAATGATACCAGTATCGAGCTGCCCGCAGAATGAACTGCTGCTTCGGTTCCAAAGTGCGCTCTTCGAAAGAGAGTCGTGTTTCAGGAGCGTGTCTTTCAATATATTCCGGCGACGGCGCCCCCTTTTGCAGGATGAATTGTGCAACGCTTGCGATCACCTTCAGGGGATTTCGAACAACGTGGAGGACAAAATCGAACTTGTACCCCGCAGTGCTCGGCCCGAAGGGGGGATTTCTATCATCCACCGCCATGAACCACGAAGCAGCCCCATCTCTGCCCATGGAGCCATGCGTCGGGATAGGCCTTTCATGTCGAATATCCAGGCCGAGGGACCGCCACACTTCAGTGGTATACAACGTTCCGCTTCGACCACATCCGGTAATCAGTAGCTTTTTTCGCTCCATAGCTGTTTTCTCTAGACCACACTTAAGAGCAGGCTGCAAATCAGCCCTGATGGGGCTCTCAAGGGTCGGTTCATCTGCAACACTCCCTTGTCCTGATTAGTGCCGTTGACCGCGATGAAAGACTCTTTCGGCTTGATTCCAAAAAGATCCATCAAAGGGCTCCGAATCATGGAGACACCCTGTTGCATCTTGAAAGCGTTTGACCCTATGGGTAATAGCGATCAACAAGGAGCATGGGAAATGCCACAATCAAAACACCCGACAGAATGAGGATGGCGCCCGGTAGGTATCTCGTCACGTTTCTTGGATTCTTTTGCACGGTTTTCAACTCCTTTTCAAGGAACACTCGGATGTCAGAGGTGTTCCATTGTCACACTTATTAGAAGCCATTTCACTAAGTGCCCGCATAAACTAAGCACGGTTTGGCTCAGGTCAAGGGCGACAGGTCACAGGATCGTTTCCCTCAAAAGTCCATGTGAAGCTTTACACCCGCTACGATCCAGCGGCCGGGCATAGGCGAAAACCCGGATTCCACATATTGTTCATCAAACAGGTTGGTTACATCGAGGAAGACCTCGTACCTATGGGACTTATAGGCAAGACGCGTATCGACGATCACGTGCGAATCCCCGAACATTCGTTCTTCATACCGAACATTTACGGCCTGTGTCAGGGTACCAAACCAATCAAGAATGATGGAACCAACGAGTTGGTGGTGCAGATGATCCAAAACGTACTTTGACTCGAGTTCGCCTGAATTCCAGTCCGAGTCCAGATATGTGTAAGCCATATTTAGGGATGAAACGAATCTTTTGCCCCAAAAAGCGTCTGGATAAAGCTCGAACCCTATTTCAAGCCCCTGGGTTGTGTTTTCTGCGATGTTGCGTGCTTTCCAAGGGTCCTGCTTCGAGGCACGAGACCAATCAATCAGATCGTTTTCATCACGGCGAAATAGACTGAAATCGGCACTAACGCCTTTGTCACGCCAGCGAATCCCGGTCTCATAGGCCCAGGCCCGTTCGGGTTTAAGGTAGGGGTTGCCCTGATTCGCCGGGGTGTCATAATACAACTCGGTATACGTAGGAATGCGGAAAGATCTTTCTATGGAAGCGAACCAGTTCAATCCATCTGATAATTCAGCACTGAATTCAGCGCCGGGCCACAACTCCCAGCCCCAATGGCTATAGTGTACTGCTGAAGCGCCAATGCCCAAAACCAACTCTTCAAGAGGGCAAAGCCTGTGTTCCAGAAATATGCCACTTCGCCGACGGTTGTGATCACCCAAATTAGAACTTTCCAGGTCTTCAAAAGTGATTTCACCGCTAACCGCTGTTGTTCCCAATTCAGATGTAAACCGGGAGCCTAGTTGGACACCGTAGGCATCGGTTTGGTGCTCGTTTCGGTACCACTCGTCTTCGATCTCTATTTTGAAGTCATCATCATGGCGGCGCCAGAATACCCTCGGCATGACCTCCAAATCCGCCATCTTCAAATGGGCGCTCGCATAAGCCAGGAGGGTTTCTGTTTGTTCTCGTTGATTTGGGAAGGTGTCGCTATAGAACCGATAGGCCCCAAAGTCTTTGTCGCTATATCCAAGAGATACCGTGATTTTCTGGTTTTCTCGATTTATTGTGCCTTTATAAAAGAATGTATTGATATCAAAGTCGGTGCTTTCCTTTCCAATATGGCCTGTAGACGACCGACGAGAGGCGGAAGCACGGTTTGACATGTCGCCGGTGGTCACGGCCCCGTGAGCACCGACATCATAGTAATCATAGTCACCATATTTGGCATAGCCTCCGACAGTGCTGTGGTCCGCCTCACGTGTGATAATATTGATCACACCGGCCATGGCATTATGACCGTAAACTCTTGCCGCCGGGCCCTTTACAACTTCAATGCGCTCGATGTCCTCTAAATTGACAGGCAAATCCAGGTTGTGGTGTCCGGTTTGGGCATTATTGACATTGACGCCATCGACTAATATCAGCGTCTGTTCAAAGGAACTGCCGCGGATCGATACATCCGCCTGAACGCCATGCATTCCGCGCTGACGCACGTCCACACCGCTGATCGTTTCCAGGAGATCTGCAACACTGTTGACAGGCAAGACCTCGATATCTTCTCGGGTAATGACTGAGACGGATTTGCCGATTTTTGAGAGGTGCTCCGGGGTGCGGCTCGCTGTCACTACCACCGGATCTAATGTGTGAGAAGGAGACTCTGCATCTTGTGCCATCAACGAACCGTTGTATGCCAAAAGAAAACAGACAATAACGGCAAGATTCAAACGGAGGGAGCGCCTGTAGAATGTCTTTTTGATGTCAGCGCGCATACTGTTACAATGAAGCTTCTTCCTATATTGTGTATTAGGACTTACCGTGGATTAGCGGGAGAGATATTCTGGGGATATACGGCGTATCCGGACGTTGTGTCTTTAGGATATCAGGCTGCTGGAATGAAATATCATTGACTGCCCGATTGCCAACACCGTACAGCTTTTCCTCCACAATGCTATACTAACTGAAACGGGTAAATGGCGCCCAATTCCAGAATTTGAGTCAATTCATCAAGGGCAGTACGACCTTCCCTCAACAGTTGCGGATCGCTGAG